>JAVFAP010000038.1:0-13226 GCA_034002445.1 bacterium
ATAACTTCGTCATGGAAGCCGAACTGTTACAGCCCATCGCGATGGAACAAGAACTGCGTTTCGCGATCCGCGAAGGCGGCCGTACCGTGGGCGCGGGCGTTATCGATAAGATCATCGAATAGATTTCTAACTGCCAACGTAGGATATTAGAGACGAAATTATGGCAACAGATAGCCCCAACAAAATTCGAATCAGGCTGAAAGCCTATGACTATCGGTTACTCGACCAGTCAACCCAAGAGATTGTGGACACTGCGAAACGGACGGGTGCCAAGATCATTGGCCCCATCCCGCTTCCCACCCGTATCTCCAAGTATACGGTATTGCGGTCTCCCCATGTGAACAAAAAATCTCGGGAGCAATTTGAAATTCGCGCACACAAGCGCTTGGTCGATATTATCGATTGGAGCCCCAAAACAATGGACTCGCTGACGCAACTGGAGTTGCCCGCGGGAGTTCATGTGGAAATCAAACTCTAGGGCGTGAAGGTTTAGCAAAATGGTTAAAGCAATTCTAGGACGCAAACTGCGGATGACGCAGATGTTTACTGAAGATGGCCGGGTAATCCCCCTGACAGCAATTGAAGTCGGCCCTTGCCCCATCACGCAGGTGAAGACGCAAGAGACCGATGGGTACACCGCCATTCAGATCGGGTTTGATCAGAAGAAAGAAGTCCGGACTCCGAAACCGATGAAGGGGCATTTCGCCAAGGCCAACGTGGCCCCGTTGCGAGTGCTGAAGGAAATCCGGGTCGCCGACGCCGCGGAATTTGCCGTAGGCCAGGAACTGAACGCCTCCCTCTTCGAAGAAGGGGATCATGTGGATGTTTCGAGTAAATCCAAAGGGCGTGGGTTCCAGGGTGGGATTCGGCGCCACGGCTGGGGCGGCGGACGCAAGACCCACGGGTCCATGTTCCACCGAGCGATTGGATCGCTAGGCCCCGGCACAGGAATCGGCCGTATTTTCAAAGGCAAAACCCTTCCTGGTCATATGGGCCATGAAAATGTCACGATCCGCAACCTGAAGGTTGTGAAAGTGGATGCGGAAAACGGACTGATCTTTGTCCATGGCGGCATTCCAGGCCCCAGCGGTGCCGTTGTTTACGTGAAACAAACAACAAAAAACTATAAAAAGTAAGTGATTAGAAGCCATGGTATCATTCGACGTATATGATAAAGAGAAAAATGTGAAGGAGACGATCGATCTGAATGAGTCGGTGTTTTCATCGGCGATCAGTGAAGCGTTTCTGCACCAGGTCATGGTGAGTTACCGAGCCAATAAGCGTCAGGGGACCGTTGCTACTAAAAACCGGAATTTGGTCCATGGAACCAACCGTAAGCCATTCCGTCAAAAAGGCACCGGTCGCGCCCGCCAAGGGACGATGCACGCTCCTCACCATCGCGGGGGCGCCACGCAGTTCGGGCCCCAACCCCGCTCCTATCGTAAAACGATTACCCGGCAAATGCGAAAGAATGCGTTTCGGCAATCCATTTCCTTGAAGGCGGGACGGGAGATGTTGTTCGTCCTGACCGATCTGGATTTCGCGGAAATTCAAACCAAGCAAGCCGCGCAAGTTCTCCAGGCGTTCGCGGTAAAAGGGCGGACTTTGTTTATCGATACTGATCCTCAGGCCAACACTGTCCTTTCGATTCGCAATATTCCGAAGACAGAGATCAAGTCGGTTAACGAATGTTCTCCTCTTGATATCTTTGAGTCTGACACTGTGTTTATCACCAAGGCAGCCGCCGAGTTGTATCAGCAGCGGTATGCGTAAGGAGAGGAGAGAACCATGCCGAATAAATGGGAAGTAATTCAGGAAGCGGTTTTTACCGAGCGTACCACGGCCCTCTCCGAGAAAGAAAATACCTTTACTTTCAAGGTTCACCCGGCTGCCAACAAAGTGCAGATCAAGGAAGCGGTGGAAGAAGCCTTCAAGGTAAAAGTAGTGGATGTCCGCACCGTGACCCAGAAGCCCAGAAAGCGGGTGGATCGCTATCGCGGCATAATCGGAAAAACCAATCGCGTCAAAAAGGCGATGGTGAAGTTGGCTAAAGGGCATACAATCGAATTCGCGTAAACCCGATAACTTGGAGTAAAAATCGTGGCTATTAAGGCATATAATCCAACAACTCCAACAAGACGCTTTCAAACGGTTGCTACTTTTGAAGAAATAACCCGCACGAAACCGGAAAGCAGTCTTACTGTGACGCTCCGGCGCACAGGTGGACGGAACAATAATGGTCGAATTACTGTTCGCGCTCGTGGAGGTGGACATAAGAGAAAATATCGTTTAATCGACTTTAAACGGTGCAAGGACGGAATCCCGGCCAAGATCGCGACCATCGAGTACGATCCCAACCGGTCTGCCCGCATTGCCCTGCTTAACTATGTCGATGGGGAAAAGCGGTACATCATTGCCCCAGACGGCTTGAAGGTTGGCGATGTGATCATGTCGGGCAAGGGTGCGCCGCACAAGGCGGGGAACTGCTTGCCGTTACGAGATATCCTGGATGGTACGTTTGTGCATGCCATCGAGTTGAAAATCGGCAAGGGTGCCCAAGTCGCCCGCGCTGCGGGAACCTATGCGCAGGTTATGGGGCGTGAAGGCGATTACGCGCGGATCAAGATGCCCTCGTCCGAAGTGCGTTTGGTCCATTTGGATTGTCGCGCGACGATTGGGCAAACCTCCAACTCCGATCATAGCAACATTTCCATCGGGAAAGCGGGACGGAATCGCTGGAAAGGCCGTCGGCCTCAATCCCGCGGTGTTGTGATGAACCCGGTTGACCACCCGATGGGGGGTGGGGAAGGCCGTTCGTCAGGGGGCCGTCATCCATGTACACCCTGGGGGAAACCCACCAAGGGCTACAAGACCCGCCGCAATAAACGCACCGATAATATGATCGTTGAGAGAAGAAAAACTAAGAAACGTTAAGTAGGTAGGAATAAATTATGGGACGGTCACTTAAAAAAGGCCCTTATTGCGAAGAACGGCTTCTGAAGCGCATTCGTGAATTGAACGAAAAAAACGAGAAAAAAGTCCTTCGGACCTGGTCACGGTCCAGTACCGTGATGCCCGAAATGATCGGCCATACCATTGCCGTGCATAACGGGAAGAAATTTGTTCCCGTCTATATGACGGAAAATATGGTAGGACACAAACTCGGCGAATTCTCCGTGACCCGCAACTTCAAAACGCACGGGGGCAAAACCGCTCGAGTCATGCGCTTGAAATAGGAGTAAGAAATTATGGCTATGCATGCCACGTTGAGATACTGCCGTATGTCCTCCCGCAAATTGCGTCTGGTTGCCGATGCGATCCGGGGGAAATCATACGAACAAGCGGAGCAGATTCTTCAATTTCTTCCCAAGCAAAAAGCCGCGGAAATTTTTTTGAAATTACTACGGTCGGCAGGCGCCAATGCGGAAGAAACCACCGATTTTGGTACCGATGAACTTATCGTTGATAAGGTTATGGTAGATGGTGCCCGGATGCTGAAACGCTTTCGCCCCGCCCCGATGGGACGCGCAATTCGCATTCGCAAACGTTTAAGCCACATCACCCTGGAATTAGGCTTACCCCGTAAATAACGGAACAAGAGCGAGGAGTTATCGTGGGACAGAAAGTACATCCATACGGTTTCCGGGTTGGCATAACCAAGAATTGGAAATCCCGCTGGTTCGCGGAAAAAGATTATGCCCCCCTATTGCATGAAGATTTGAAAATTCGTGAGGCGATCAAAAAACGCCTCAATCATGCCGGGATCAGTGAAGTCGAGATCGAACGCTTCACGCAGCGCATGAGAATCAATATTATGGCTGCCCGCCCTGGCATTATCATCGGGCGCAAAGGGGTAGAAGTGGAACGCCTCAAAAAGATGCTGGGTTCCATGACTGATCGGCAAATCCATATCAACATCCGGGAAATCAAAAGTCCAGATGCCGATGCCCAACTGCAATCGGAGAGTATCGCGCTGCAACTGGTACGCCGGGTTTCGTTCCGTCGCGCTCTGAAACGTGCGATGCAGTCCGCCAAGCAAGCTGGTGTTCAAGGCATCAAGGTAATGGTATCCGGCCGTCTGGGTGGGGCGGAAATGTCCCGAACAGAATGGTATCGCGAGGGCCGCGTTCCTCTCCATACCCTCCGGGCCAACATCGACTACGGCTTCTATGAAGCGCGGACGACCTACGGCCAGATTGGAGTCAAGGTGTGGATCTACAAAGGGGAAGTGACCTCGATGCATGCCGAAGATGAGACCAAACAGGAGGCTCGTTCCTAATGTTGATGCCATCACGTGAAAAATTTCGTAAGGTCCACCGCGGCAATCGCAAGGGGATCTCTTGCCGGGGAAACCGGGTCAATTTCGGGGAATTTGGTTTGAAAGCCATGACCCCGGGCTGGATGACCTCTCGGCAAATCGAAGCCGCCCGTGTGGCGATTACCCGTCACATCAAGCGCCGTGGCAAATTGTGGATCCGCGTATTTCCGCATAAGCCCATCACCGCGCGTCCTGCAGAAACCCGGCAGGGCGGTGGGAAGGGCTCACCTGAAATGCACGTCGCCGTTGTCAAGCCCGGCCATATCCTTTTCGAATTGGGTGGCGTGACCGAAGAACTCGCCAAGGAAGCGTTTCGCTTGGCGGGGCACAAACTACCGTTCAAAGTTCGCTTTACTTCCCGTGGCGAAACTATATAAGGGATGCAATAATGAAGGCTGATGACTTTCGTTCACTGACCATTGAAGAATTGGCTGCGCGCATTGAAGACATGCGTAAGGATCTCTTCACCTTGAGAATGCAGCTGCATTCCAACCAGTTGAGCAATACCAACAAGATTCGCAATCTGAAGCGGGATATTGCTCGTGCGAATACAGTAAAATCACAAATGCTGATTTCCCAGGCAGGAAATTAAAATGGCTGAGACAAGACAAGATAGACGTAAGGTTCGCGAAGGAATCGTTGTAAGTACAGCGATGGATAAAACGATCGTCGTGCGCGTTGATCGTTTGGTGCGCCACCCGCGGTATGGCAAGGTTATTCGCCGGAGCAAAAAAGTCCATGTGCATGCCGAAAACGGCTCCTGCAAATTAGGAGACGTCGTACGGATCGAAGAAACACGCCCGCTGAGTAAAACCAAATGCTGGCGCTATGTCGAAACCGTTCGTGAGGCGGTTCAGGTCTAAACTTCAAAGCGGAGGAAGACGGTGATTCAGGAATATACCCGATTACAAGTGGCCGATAACTCGGGAGCACGTAAACTGATGTGCTTTAAAGTTCTCGGCGGGACCCGTCGCCGCTACGCCAGCGTAGGCGACGTGGTTATTTGCAGTGTGAAAGAAGCCATCCCCGAGTCGAACGTTAAAAAGGGATCGGTGGTTAAGGCTGTCATCGTTCGGACAGTCAAGGAAGTGCAACGCCCGGATGGGTCCACGATCCGTTTCGATAATAATGCCGCCGTCATTATCAATGATGCCGGTGATCCGATCGGCACCCGTATTTTTGGCCCCGTTGCCCGCGAACTTCGCGAAAAGAAATACATGAAGATCGTTTCCTTAGCCCCGGAGGTATTGTGATGAGTAAATTGAAGTTAAAAAAAGGGGATGTCGTCGAAGTCATCACGGGAGACGACAAGGGAAAAAAAGGCAAAGTTCTCAGTATTGACCGCACGAAACACCGTCTCGTGGTACAAGGCGTTCATATGATGAAAAAACATAAGAAAGCCAATCCTCAATCCAATGAGCCCGGTGGGATCATCGAAAAAGAAGGTCCAATACATTATTCCAACGTTCGTCTAGCGAAGTAACGGAAAAGGATCATGGCTGAAAAAGGCAAAAAGAAAGTAAAAGAAACAACCGGGACCCTTCTCCCTACCGGATACCGCTCCCGCATCGAGAAGGATTACAAAGAACGGATTCTGCCCGAAATGATGAAAAATTTTGGGTATAAGAATATCATGCAGGTGCCGAAACTGGAAAAGATCGTCATCAACATGGGTGTCGGCGAAGGCTCGCGCGATAAGAACATCATCGAAAGCCTCCGCGATAACCTGCAAGAAATCGCAGGGCAGCACCCAGTCATCACTTTGGCGAAGAAATCCATCGCGAACTTCAAACTTCGTGACGGTATGCCCGTCGGGATCAAAGTCACATTGCGGCAAGGCCGGATGTTTGACTTTATCGACCGCCTCATCAATATCTGCATCCCCCGTATTCGCGACTTTCGCGGCCTCTCTCAAAAATCCTTTGATGGCCGGGGTAACTATGCGATGGGTGTTCAAGAACAGTTGATCTTCCCCGAAATCCAATACGATTCTATTCCCGCGGTGCATGGGATGGATATTGTGATTGTCACGACCGCCAAGACGGATGAGGAAGCTCTGACGTTATTGAAACTGTTTGGCATGCCGTTCAGGAATTAGAGGTCAACCATGGCAAAAACTAGCCTCATTATCAAATGCGCAAGAAAACCAAAGTTTTCCGTACGTAAATATAACCGGTGCAAACGCTGTGGCCGCTCCAGAGGGTATTATCGCAAGTTTGATCTCTGCCGCGTATGCCTCCGCGAACTGGCCCTGCAAGGGTATATTCCCGGGATGACGAAATCTAGTTGGTAAGCCCAACCGATCACAGGGGTAAAGGAGAAAAACTATGCCGGTTACCGATCCCATCGCGGATCTCTTGACCCGCATTCGTAACGCGAATACTGCGAAGAAAGAGAAAGTCGAAGTGCCTGCCTCGAAAATGAAACAGGCCATTGTCGATATCCTGAAGCGTGAAGGTTATATCCGTAGTTATCGAACTGTCGAAGAAAACGGGCACAACAACCTTCGCATTTACTTGAAATACGGCCCCAAGGGCGAAAAAGTCATTCACCTTCTCGAGCGCATCAGCCGGCCCAGTGTGCGCAGATATGTGAATAAAGATAACATTCCTAGAGTTATCGGCGGGTTGGGCATTTGCATTCTTTCCACTTCCACTGGTCTGATGACGGACCGCGAAGCCCGGGCCAAGGGTGTGGGTGGTGAAGTGCTGTGCAAAATCTGGTAAGTCTCAAAATAAAATTCGAGAGATAGTACAATGTCACGAGTTGGACGAAAACCTATAGACATTCCTGCCAGCGTCAATGTGACCCTGCAGGGACAAACCGTTAAAGTTAAAGGCGATAAGGGACAGATGGAATGGACCTATCCAAGTCCAATCACGGTGAAAATCGAAGACAATCAGGTGATTGTTGAACGTCCCGATGATACCTACCCTATTCGTGCTCTGCATGGCACCGTGCGCGCCCTGATCAACAATATGGTCACTGGCGTCTCCCAAGGGTTTCAGCGCAAATTACAGATCAATGGCGTTGGCTACCGTGCCGCGGTTCAGGGCAATTTCCTGAATCTGGAACTGGGCTACTCCCACCCCATCAACTACGAACTGCCCCAGGGCATTTCCGCCGCGGTGGAGAAAAACGTGGAAATCACGTTGTCCGGGATCGATCGGCAACTCCTGGGGGAAGTCGCCGCGAAAGTTCGCTCCTTCCGTCCACCCGAACCCTACAAGGGGAAGGGCGTCAAATATGCGGAAGAGATCATTCGTCGCAAGGTTGGTAAGAAAAACGTTTGAGTCAGTTAACGTTTGGTGAGCGTATACCATGAAAAAAGATAAAAAACAATCACGGCAAAAACGGCATATCCGGGTTCGAAAGAAAGTCACGGGAACCCCTGAACGGCCACGCTTGTGTGTCTTTCGTAGTACCAAGCACATTTACGTTCAAGCCATCAACGACTTGGAAAGCAAGACCATTGCCGCTTCCTCCAGTCTGGTCAAAGAACTTCCAAAACCAGAAGGCGACATTGCTGGTAAAAAATGTACCGCGAAAGCTGTTGGTTTGGATATCGCTAAAAAATTACAGGAAATCGGTATTTCGGCGGTAGTGTTTGACCGTGCCGGGTTTCTGTATCACGGGCGGATCGCCGCGTTGGCGGATGGCGCGCGTGAAGGTGGATTAAAATTCTAACCCAATTCGGGATAAGGATGCAGAGATAATGGTAGAAGTCCTTGATGTTGACAAGCTAAGAAACGTTGAATTTAAAGAACGGGTTATCCATGTCAACCGTGTTGATAAGGTTGTCAAAGGGGGGCGCCGTTTTAGTTTCAGTGCCTTGGTCGTTGTTGGAGATGAAAATGGCACGATCGGTGTCGGTTACGGCAAAGCCGGTGAAGTGTCCGACGCGATCCGCAAAGCGGTGGATCGGGCCAAAAAAGAACTCTTCCGGATTCCCCTGGTGGGTACCACCATCCCCCACGAAGCGTTTGTGCGCCATGGCGCCGCCAAAGTCCTTCTCAAGCCCGCTTCGAAAGGGACAGGGGTTATTGCCGGAGGACCGGTGCGCCCCATCATCGAAGCGACCGGGATCCAAGATATCCTTACCAAGTCCCTGGGCAGCGATAATCCCATGAATATCGTAAAAGCCACGGTGAAAGGGTTGAAAAGTCTTTTGGATTTGGATACCGTTTCCAAACTCCGGGGTAAGGATCCCAAGGAGATTGTGTAATTATGGCCAACAAGTTAGAAGTGACCTTAAAGCGCAGCACGATCGGTAAAGTGCCCAAACACCAAAAAACCGCCAAAGCGTTGGGATTACGTCATTGCAACCAGACCATTACCGTAGGGGATACCCCCCAGGTCCGCGGCATGATTGAATCGATCCGCTTCATGGTGGATGTTCGAGAAATCAGCGAATAAAATTAGGCTGAATCAGAATTTTAGAGTAGACGATTATGAATATTGGTGAACTCAACGCTCCAAAACGTAAAAACAGAAAGCGCGTCGGCCGGGGGCCCGGCTCAGGCCGTGGTACGACGGCGGGCCGTGGCGAAAACGGACAGAAGAGCCGTTCTGGCTGGAAGGCTCATCCCTGGTTTGAAGGGGGGCAGATGCCCTTGCAGCGCCGGATCCCCAAACGGGGTTTCACGCCGCGCAACCGGGTCGAATTCCAAATCGTCAACTTGGCTGTTTTAGAAAAATTTGATGACGGTCAGGTGGTGGATCCTCTTTTCTTAAAAGCCAAGGGCTTGATCAAGTACATTGAGCGTCCGATCAAGATCCTGGGTACGGGTGAACTGTCAAAAAAACTGGTGGTTACCGCCGATAAGTTCAGCCAATCCGCGCAAGAAAAGATCGCCCAGGCCGGTGGCGAAGTGATTCTTCGCAGCACCCAGCAAACTGCATAACCTGCAGTCATCATAAAAAAGGAAACCAGCTGAGATGATCGACGCAATACTCAATATTTTCCGAATTCCCGATTTAAGAAAACGCGTTGTCTTTACATTGGTTGTATTGGCTCTTCTTCAAATTGGGCATTATATTCCCATTCCGGGTATCGATCCCATCTTGCTGCATACAAAAACGCAATCCAATGCCGGGGGATTGTTCAGCCTGTTCGATCTCTTCGCGGGTGGCGCCCTCAGTAAATGCTCGATTTTCGCGCTGGGTATCATGCCATACATCAGCGCTTCGATTATTTTACAGCTCCTGACTGTCACCTCTCCCTACTTGGAAGAACTCTCCAAGAAGGGCGAAGAGGGACGGAAAAAGATCAATCAATATACCCGTTACCTGACCGTCGTGATTACCGCTTTCCAAGCCTTCATGATTTCCTTCTCTTTGGAAAATCCGCAGGGCATGTGGGGTGATATTGTTTACAACCCCGGTTGGAATTTCCGGTTAATGACGATGATGTCGATGACCGCGGGAAGTATGATCATTATGTGGATGGGCGAAATGATCACGGAACGCGGGATCGGCAATGGGATATCCCTGATCATTTTTGCGAACATTGTCGCCCGCATCCCCATGACGGTCACCAAGACGTTCGGGTTGCTGTCCATCGAAGAAATGTCGCCGATTACCGCTCTGGTTACCTTCGCCGTGTTGGTGCTGGTTATCGCCGGAGTCGTCGTGATTCAATTTGGGCAACGCCGGGTCCCCATAAAACGGGGCCGAATGGTTCGAGGGGGACGGATGTATGGCGGGCAAGCCAATTCCTACCTTCCTCTTCGAATCAATACAGCCGGAGTGATCCCAGTCATCTTCGCCGCCGCCATTCTGATCCTGCCAGCCACCTTCGTGCAATTCACCCAGCCGCTGGCGGATAACGCGTATTTTTCCTGGGTACATAACAGCATGGTAGTCATAAGCGGGTATCTGCTTCCCGGGATGTGGCTCTATACCTTCGTGTATGTCGGCTTGATCATCTTCTTCTGCTATTTCTACACCGCGATTACCTTCAACCCCAAGGATGTCGCCGAAAACCTGCAGAAATATGGATCGACTATACCCGGGTACAGCCATGGCAAGCGGACCGAAGAGTATCTCACGCGGATACTGAACCGAATTACTCTGGCTGGTGCGATCGCATTGGCGATTATTGCAGTGATACCAGACATGATGAACAAATACATGGGAGTCCCCGATGATCTCGCCAGTTTGCTGGGGGGAACCTCGATCATCATCGTGGTCGGTGTCGCCCTGGATACGGTCAGCCAGATCGAAAACCATCTGCGCGTGCGCAACTATGATGGGTTCCGGAAAAGAGGACGGACTAAAGGCCGTTCTGGAATGTAAGAAGTGATTGCTTTTTTACATTTTTAAAATATAATACCCAATTTGGGTCAGCCATTGGATCGATTGAATGAACGCGGAACACTTCGTTTGTGATAACAGGTAAGCGCCAAGGGCATGATTGCTTTAAAATCCAGAAAAGAAATTGATCGTATCCAGGAAAGCGTGGATATTGTCTCGGATACCCTGAATAAGATCATCGAGATTATCGAACCTGGAATCACCACCGCGGAGTTGGATCGTTTTGCCGAAAAAAATATCCGCGGATATGGCGCCAAGCCGGTCTTCAAAGGCTACCGAGGCTATCCATACGCCACCTGTATTTCGATCAACGAAGAGGTGGTGCATGGGTTCCCCTCGGAGCGGCAAGTTAAAAATGGCGATTTGGTGAGCATCGATATTGGCGTAAAATACCAAGGTTTTGTGGGAGACAGTGCCCGCACCATTCCAGTTGGAGAGATTTCTCCCGAAGCCCGGCTTTTGTTGATGCGCTCGTATCAGGCGTTGGATGCAGGGTGTCGAGCCGCCACGATTGGCCATCGGATCGGCGATATTTCGCACGCGGTCGAGCATATCGCGAATTTGTATGGATATGGGGTTGTCCGTGATTTTGTCGGCCATGGTGTGGGCCGCGAATTACATGAAGATCCTCAAATTCCCAATTACGGTAAACCGGGCAAAGGCCCCCGACTGCAAGAGGGAATGGTTTTGGCGATCGAACCCATGCTCAACCTGGGCACGCATGAAGTCGAAGTTCTCGAAGACCGTTGGACGGTTGTGACCAAGGACCGCAGCCTTTCGGTACACGTAGAAAATATGGTTGCCGTTTTACCTGAAGGCCCGCGGGTTTTGACCCACGCCAATGGAGTGATCCTGCCTGGTGCGGACGAGAACCCCCTCTGACTGAACGGAATTGTTCCAAAAAGGATGTAAATAATCGCTCATGGCGAAAAAAAATGTAATCGAAGTCAAAGGAAAGATCATTGAAACTTTGCCGAACGCTATGTTCCGCGTTGAACTAGAGAACGGCCACAAGGTTCTCGCGCATATTTCTGGAAAGATGCGGATGCATTATATCCGTATTTTACCCGGGGATGATGTTACGGTTGAATTATCGCCCTATGATTTAACGCGGGGCCGAATTACCTACCGTCAGGCGTGACCTGAATACAGTCCAAACGAGGCATCGCCTTCAGGAGAGAACAAGATGAAAGTCAAAGCATCGGTTAAACCCATTTGTGAAAAATGCAAAGTCATCCGGCGCAAGGGCGTGGTACGCGTGATTTGCGATAATCCACGGCACAAGCAGCGTCAAGGATAAAAGGAAAGAGGAGGATTCAACGTGGCTCGTATTGCCGGCGTCGATATTCCAAGAGACAAACGTGTTGTCATTAGTCTAACGTATATTTTCGGTATTGGTCCCACCACTTCCAGCCGGATTCTTTCCAAAGCGGAAATCAGCGAAAATACACGAGTACGGGATCTTACGGATGATGAAATACTGCGTATTTCGAACATCATTCAGAATGAGTTCGTGGTCGAGGGGGATCTCCGCCGCGAAATCAATATGAACATCAAGCGCCTGATGGACATTGGGTGCTATCGGGGACTTCGTCACCGCCGGGGATTGCCGGTTCGCGGTCAGCGGACTCGTACCAATGCTCGGACCCGTAAAGGCCCACGCCGGACCATCGGGGCGAAATCCAAGAAGTAAGATCCGACACGGTTCCACACTACATAAGGAGATAAAAACATGGCTCGTGGATCACGAGGAGCTCGTGGAAAGAAGAAAGTCAAGAAGAATATCCCTCGGGGGATTGTTCATATCCAAGCAACTTTTAACAATACCATCGTCACCGTGACGGATATGAAAGGGAATGCCATTTCGTGGGCCACTTCCGGCAATACCGGGTTCAAAGGGTCGCGGAAGAGTACCCCTTACGCCGCGCAGATGACCGCGCAAGAAGCCGCTCAGAAGGCCATGGAGCATGGCTTGCAAGAAGTCGAGGTTCGCGTCAAGGGGCCTGGTTCAGGCCGGGAAGCCGCGATCCGCGCTTTACAAGTCCTTGGGTTGAGGATCCGCGTTATTCGCGATGTGACACCCATTCCCCATAACGGTTGCCGTCCACCACAACGCCGCCGTGTATAATCCGGTTAACCCAGATATCATTACAAGGAATAGAGACAGTTAAGGAGGAAAGACGTGGCGCGATATCGTGGTCCTGTCTGTAAACTCTGCCGAGCGGACGGAGTCAAATTGATGTTAAAAGGCAAGAAATGCCTTTCCGCTAAATGCCCTCTCAATCAGCGCAATTATCCCCCCGGGATGCATGGCCAGCGCCGCCAGGCTAAGAAATCCGACTACTTTGGCCAGCTCCGGGAAAAACAAAAATGCAAGCGGATTTATGGCGTCCTGGAACGCCAGTTCCGTCGTTATTATCAACAAGCGGATCAGATGCGTGGAATCACGGGTGAAACCCTGCTTCACCTGCTGGAACGCCGTTTGGATAACGTAGTGTACCGCTTGGGATTCGCCAATTCCCGTTCACAATCCCGCCAGCTAGTTCGCCATAATCATATTTTGGTATATGGGCGCCGGGTGAATATTCACTCC
>JAVFAP010000039.1:0-13168 GCA_034002445.1 bacterium
GCCAGCCCATGGTAGAAAATGGCCACAGGGACGAAGAAAACCAGGTATCCAGCACATCGTCATCCTGATGGATTTTTTTGCTGCCGCAATGGGCGCAGCAATCGGGATCCTGGCGTGGAACGGTCATTTTGCCACAATCGTCACAGTACCAGACCGGGATCCGGTGCCCCCACCAGATTTGCCGGGAGATGGGCCAGTCGCGGACATTCTCCACCCAGGAAAAATAGGTGTTTTCCCACTGTTTGGGGATGAACTTGGTCCGGCCATCCCGCACCGCTTTCAAGGGTTCTTCCATTAGCGGCTTCATTTTGATGAACCATTGGAGGGAAAGGTAGGGTTCCACGACCGTATCGCAGCGGTAGCAACCTCCAACCCGGTGATCGAGTTCTTCTACAGAATGGAGAACGCCCTGTTCCTTGAGATCGTGCAAAACCTTCTTTCGGGCTTCAAAGCGGTCCAATCCCTGGTACGGGCCACCGTTTTCGTTGATTTTGGCGTCTTCAGTGAAGATATTGATTTCTTCGAGGCCATGCCGTTTGCCCACCTCATAGTCGTTGATGTCGTGCGCGGGTGTGATTTTCAGGCAACCGGTGCCGAGTTCCCGATCGACGTATTCATCGGAGATAATGGGGATTTCCCGGTTCAGCAGTGGCAATAGTACGGTTTTGCCTACCAAGTGCTGGTAGCGTTCATCTTCGGGATGCACCGCCACCGCGGTATCGCCGAGCATGGTTTCGGGCCGAGTCGTCGCTACCGTAACATGGCCCGAGCCATCCTTGAGGGGGTAGTGGATATGATAAAACGCGCCCTTGCTGTCTTTGTATTCCACTTCATCATCCGAGAGGGTGGTATGGCAGCGGGGGCACCAGTTGACCAGGTAGGTGCTGCGATACAGGTAGCCGTCCTCAAAAAGCCGAACAAAGACTTCACGCACGGCTTTGGAGCAGCCTTCATCCATGGTGAAGCGGGTTCGAGACCAATCGCAGGAGGAGCCGAGGTATTTCAACTGGTGGATGATGGTGTTGCCGTATTCTTCTTTCCATTGCCAGATGCGTTCCAGCATCTTTTCCCGGCCCAGGTCATGGCGGGTGAGGTTTTCCTTGGCGAGTTGTTTTTCCACCACATTTTGGGTGGCGATCCCGGCATGATCGGTTCCTGGCATCCAGAGGACTTCGAAGCCTTCCATGCGTTTCCAGCGGCATAGAATATCTTGCAGGGTGTTGTTGAGGGCGTGCCCGATATGGAGTTTGCCTGTAACATTGGGCGGGGGAATGACGATGGAGTAAGGCGGCTTGGCACTGGTGGGATCGGCTTTGAACAAGTCGTGATCCTGCCAGAATTGATACCATTTTTCTCGGGAAGCAGAGGGGTCGTACCGTTTTTCAATATCCATAATTCTCGTTATCCTGAATCTAAAATCATGTTTTTTTTAGGGAAAGGAATCCAATCGATTATCAAACAACCGGTTGATAATACGTGGATTTCCAGGGCGGTATAAAGGAACGGGGTCCTGCATAACACACCGCAATACGGCTCACTGCTTAGTATACGGAGGAGAATGCTTTCCGCAAAGTGGCAGGGGGAATCCCCTGGAAAATGAACAGAGGGGAAAGAAATTCTTTCCCCTCTGTTATTGGCAGGAACGTGGTTCCCGTAGATCTCGACGGGATATGACTCCTTAAGACCGTGAGCGGTTCTTTTTCAGACGCTTGACGGCCTTGAGGTGTTTTTTGCGTTTGCGAACGCTGGGTTTTTCATAATACGCGTTTTTGCGGATATCTTGGGGAATGCTTTCCTTGATGCATTTCCGCTTAAAGCGTTTCAAGGCGATCTGAATGTCTTCGTCTTCTCGAATTTCAACAGATACCAAACTATATCACATCCTTATTGTAGAATTAGGTATGGCTAAAGAATACCGCCGAGACACTTCATTATATCAAGAACCGGCCAAGCGTCAATGGAGATTTGGTACCGGCCGGAGGGGCGATTTGCTGGAACCTAGCGGCCCCGCGACATGGCGGCGGGGTTGCTGCGCGTGCGGCGCTCGTTGGGGCCGCTGGTACGGAACGAGATGGACATGGGGGTGTTGCTGAAGCGTTGCCCATCGATGGTACGCAAGTTGGTATCGATCTGGATGCGGTAGCGGGTGTTATCGCGCAAGTTGGTGTTGATTAAAATCCGGCTGCCTGGTCCTACTTGGGCGAATTCATAAAATGGGGTGGCGTCCGGCATGGGGCGGTACCGAATGGCCCGTTCCACACTTTGGGGATCGACGGGATAGTTGGTTTCGATGATCAGAGGCTGGCCCATATCCTGGTGAAACATGCCTTCGCCATCCATGGGCATGCTGTTGACGATCAAGGGGCCGTCCGTGGTAAAGCCAAAAAAGTAGGGTTCCGCCAGTGCGATCCCTTTCGGCGTGGTGGCGTCCGGGGTGATGGTGACGACATAGCGGGTTTTGAACCGAACGGGAGCCTCGCCTTCTTGATACAGGCGCATGTGCAGGACATCGATATCCGAGAATTCGCTTTCCCGGTCAAAAAAGGCGTCGAAAGTTACTGGCGGGGTGATCATGGCGGCGCGTTTGACCGCTTCCCCATTCATCCGTTCGCTGAAACGCACAATCACATCGACGAAACGATTGATGGGAACCCGGCGCGCACTATGCTGGGGATGGGTTTCCACGATGAAGGGGGGATCGATATCCTTCTGCAACACCACGGGTTCCAATTGCGTGATCTGCTCCACTTGCACCCCGATGCCTTCTAAATACGCATTTTTATAGCCGCCTTTGGCAAAGATCAGGGTGTAGGCGCCAAAGGGGACGTTCTCCAGAGTGTAGGCGCCGTCGCCCGTGGTGACGGTGGTCAAACTGGTCCCCCCCACGGCGACGGTAACTCCCCCATGATCGGATTCGCCTTCCAAAATGGCGGAACCACGGATGATTCCGTTGCCTTCCGGCATGGATTCGCCCGAGGATTCCAGGGTCAGGTCGGGGATGGGCGTGATCTGCTCGGGCAGCACACGAACACTGGCCAACCGCCCTTCAGCATATCCCGGATGCTCCGCGATCAGGACATATTCCCCGGTGGGGATGCCAATGAAGAGATAGCGGCCATCGGTATCGGTCACGACGGTTTGGGATACGCCGAGCAAGCGCACAATGGTATTTGCGTGGTTTGGTTGATTGGCTAGGTAGACATGGCCTTGCATGATCCCCATGCCTGTACTGGCCGTGATATCTTTTTGCAGGGTGACGAATCCTGCCGAGGAGGTCGTGGTGGCGGGGGAGGGAATCACATCGGCGATGGTTTGCTCGATATAGCCAGAGCAACTCAAAATGAGGGAATGGGGTTTCTCATCCAGCCCTACCAGTTCAAAAAAACCTTGTTCGCTGGTGTGGGTAAACGTGTCGGGCGCATCCGCCAATTCGACCCGGATCCCGTTGTGGGCGCTTTCGCCTTCCAAAAAGGCGTTGCCCCGTATGCTGTACGCCCCAAGGCTGGATTGGGGCTCTGAACGGGCTTGGAGTTGATCCAGAGAGATGAGTTCCAGTTTGGGCAATTGGGTCTCTTGGCGGTCGATGATATGAATTTCATCCTGAGTCGCGGGCAGCCAGGCCTCCTTAATGGCCAGAACCTGGTAAGTCCCGGGGGGAATGGATTCGATTTTGAAGAACCCATTGGAATCGGTACGTGTGACAAAGGGCGTGCCGATTAGTGAAACCAAGATCCCCTCATGATTGCTTTCTCCGGTCAGGTGGATGATGCCAACCAGCACCCCCACAGGGACCGGGATGGGAGAGAGGATGATCTCTTGGAGAGAGACCGTTTTCGCGGGGGCGATTTCGAATTCTTGGCGAATTTCGGGATACCCTTCCGCGGAGATCACGGCGGTATAAGGGCCTTGAGGGAGCCCGACAATGGAAAAATTGCCTTCCGCGTTGGTGATCGCGCGGAATTGGGTGCCGGGGATCTGCACCTGAACGCCTTCGTGGTTCTCCTCCTGGCTTAAGAAGACTGTTCCGCTGACGCCGCCGGTTTTATTTTGTTGGCAAGCCGGCAGCCAGATCAAGAGCAGGGCCAGCAGGCATAACAGCCATTTGCCGCGGATTGCATGTGAACATTGCTGTAGTCTCTTCATGGATTGTGTCCTCTCTCCGAGGCAGATCCCTCTATCCAACCATCTGGGGGAATGTTATAGCATGATTCCCCGCTGGGAAGCCAACGCGACGCTTTTATTCTCCCACTTTTTCAGGGTCCGCGCCAGTGGGTTCGGTTGCGCTGGCTGGAATGTCAGCCTCCGCTGGCATTTCCACAGCCAGCCACTCTTTGGGGATGAAAAGGGCGGCTGGTGTCTTGGATTCCGCCAGGCGCTGACCTTGAAAATCAAAATAAGTAGCGTTGGCAGCCAGCATGTTGGCCGCACCATCCCCAGTGTTACGCCGCTGGATGAGGAGAATGGAGGCGTCGGTTTGGATCATCCCCAGATCGATGATTTCTTGGTTTCGGCGGATCACCAAACCAATGTTCCACAGATCCAACTGGATCCCATAGAGTTCATTCCCGTTCAATTCGTGGAATGTGGCGTTGATATTGGGGGTGGCATTGATGTGATGGGGCAAATAAGCGGTGACAAACGATGTCTTGCTGGATTTTTCCTGGGGCGTTGCTTGCAGATGCCACCGGGTGCCCTGGTTGGGCAGGGATTCTGTCACTTGCTTGATGACCAGATTGGAGGGGGAGGCGAACGCGATACGCACCCCGGCGGCCTCGTTGGTGGCTTCGATTTTGTATTGATCGGTGATCGCAAACGGTTCTTTTGCGTAAAGATGAAACTCTACCGATGCCGGTTCTGGTGTTTCGACCTCATCGATCATGAAGAGGGTGTTGGGTTTGACAAAGAGGATATGCCGGACCCACTGTTTTAAGCGCCCGTCATAGGCCTCGGTGGCATCTCCCGCGATGTAATCCAGATTGTCTCCAAAGAATTCATGGATCATTCGGCCCCGCGCTTCGGGCGAAGGGGCCTGTTGGCCTTGGCCATCGATGGTGAGGATCTGATCGGCCCCGTCGCCAAAGCCTGCCAGGACGGTCTCTTGATTGCAGGACAAGGTAAAGGCGTTTTGGGCATCGTTCGCAAGGGGGCTGGTCCCCTGGGGGCTGCTTTTAAAGAGGAGATAGGAATCGCCCTCGGGGAACTCCAAGCGGGAATGCAGGGCCGCAATACCTGTACCCCGGAACACCTTGGAGGGGGGCAGATCACTGGGGATGACGCCTTCAAAATCGGGCGTTTCTGCCCGCAAGACTTCTTTATAGGTAATATCGGCGGGCTGCAGCTGCGGGGTGGAAAGAATGGCATACCACAGCCAGAAGGGGTTGCGGGTTTGCGAGGCAAGGCGCCCCATCAGGATGCCATTGCGGGCGGCGTCATGGGTTTCCGCACCCTGGCCAAAGCCACCGTGGGTGGTGCCGGGCGGATTGGTATACAGGGCGAAATCGCCAGTTTGGGTAAAGAAGGGCAGTTTGTATCCATCGATCCCAAACGAAGAACGCAGAATATCCAGCCACCACACCTGCTCGTCGATCACCGCGTTCCAATTCGCGATCCCTCCATGCCAGCCTCCCTCCGCATCCCCGCTCATCGGCGAAAGGGTGTGGAAAATTGTCAAGGCGTATTGCAGCCACGTTGGGCCTTGGGGGATTTCTTTGGAGAATACAATGCCTGCCTCCCCCAAGGCTTGCCAGGCAAACTCGAAGTCTGGGTCAAAAGGCGTGTTCGTGCCAAGCCCTGTTTGCAGGGCTTCAAACAGGGCCTGACCGCGCTGGGTAAAAGCGGCCAGGATGGTAGCGCGATCGGCCTCCGACAAAACGGGGTAAGCAAAGGTGTAACTGCGCGCCCCACGTGAGAGAATCCGGGCTGCCGTGGCGAGATCGCTAGAAGCGCTGGCAACGCCATCCGCCGGCCAGGTGGACAGAGCCAGCAGCCATTCGCGGCATTTGTTACCATACACCGACCGATCCGAAAGAAAATACGCGAAGGCCAGATTGGTGCTGGTTTCCATCCCCTCCAGAACCGAGGGAAGCAATGTGGTGGTTTGGACCACGGGCTGAGCTAGCCACCGGTCCGCGTTGATCAGAAAACTGGACGCCAGATCGGGGTAGTTGGTTTGCAGAGACTGGATGAAAGTTTTTTTATCCTCTGGCCGGACCAGCATCTTGGGATGGTTGGTGGGGATTTTTTTGAGTAAATCCTGCATTTTAGGCAGAGGAAAGGCCACAGCGCCCTCTGGAACATACAGGACGCGGGTTTCGCTCCACACGGATGCACCCGCGGTCATCGCGCCAACCCGCCAATGCCACTTGCCAGGCTTCAAGGGCTGATCCGGGCAAAATAAGGAATAAGAAATTGAATTATATTCGTGATCGATTTTGGCAAAATCCGGCTGGGCCGCCAGTTGCAGGGTATAGGATTGTGCCTGGGGTTGGGCTGCCCAAGCGAAGCCAGGCGGATTGACTGCCACTACCTGACGGTCCTGGGGACGAATGGCTGGATAGGTTCCCTCCGTGGTGAATTGGTCCGCATGGGTTTTCTGGGAGAGTCCTGCGAATCCGAGGATTGTACAAAGAACCATGACCGCCATTGTGCCGCCTGTAAAAGTCTTCCAACGCATGAAAAAGCCTCCAAATCGATGTGTGGATATGTTGCCATTATCCAAGTTTCGGTGTAAAAACCAAGCCATGGCGAAATCGCGGGCGGGGCCCTTGGCTTCGCTAGGCCTTCATTATGAACTATGATCAGGCCAAAACGTGGCTTGTACCTGATGGATTATGGATAAAACGAAACAAAAACAGATTGCTCTTTGGCTCAGTTTGGCCGGTATGGCCGGAATCCTGTGGATTTTGCGCTCCTGGAATTTGGAGATTGGAGATGGCGAGTTTTGCTGCAAACAAACCGCCGGGGATCATGTGTTTCCGATCACGCTGTCCCGTTGTCCCTTGTCGCACCTGCTTTACCGCGCCGTGTTTTTTACCCTGCATGGCCTCTGGGGCTGGTGGGTGGAGGATTGCATCGCGCTTTGTTCCTGCGCGGCCGGGGTCCTCTTTTTCTGGAGCCTGTTCCGGTATGCCAGCCAGATTGGGACCGATTGGTGGCAGTTTCTGATCTTCATTCTCTTCCCTTCGTCCACTCTGCTTTTCCAGGTATTTTGCGGTCATATTGAGTTTTACCCGTGGACGTGCGCCCTCTTGATGCTTTCAGGCTACCTGGCCTGGCTGGCGATCGAGAAGAAGCAATCCTTGCTGTGGCCCAGCTTGGCGATGGCGTTCGCGGCCGCGTTTCATTCAAGCGGGGTGTTTTATTTCCCCGTGCTTTTGTTTCTTCCCCTGTTACAACAGAAGAAAGAAGGCGAGCGGCTGTGGCCTGATGCGCCAACCTGGAAGAAAATTTTATTATTCTTTGGCTTGTTTCTTGTAACAGCTTTGATTCATCGCAAACCGTACTGGCATTTGCTTGGAGTCATTCTGGTTGTGCCCGCGTATTTCTATCTGATTCCCGCACACTGGAAAACGGCGCTCAAAGAATACTGGCCCATCTACCTGCCGTGGTTTTTTCTATTTACGATTCGGGCCGCCTTTGGGTTACGGGCGGAACCGCTAATCGAGCATCTTCCACCCCTGGTTGAGCCTTACAGCCACAAAGCCTATCTGTACTATGGCGCGCTGCTGGTTTGTGGAATCTACTTCAAGCCGTTTATCGATTCCTTCGGCCTGCTTTCGGAGCACTATGACCACGGAGCGTATCTCTACGCCGGGCTATCCTGGGATCATTTGTACGACAAAACCATGTTTCACCTTTGGCTGATGCCCTTTGGCCTGCTGACATTTCTTGTCGCGGTGCTGTTTTTCCGGAAACTTCTGAGCCGGGACCGTTGGGCGTTCTTTCTGTTTCATTTCAGCTTCTGGGGGCTGCTGTGGATGACCCTGTTCTATCCCCAGTTGCGCACGCGGGACTGGGATCTCTTCGCCACGGTGGCGGTCTCGGTGAATCTGTTCACGGTCTATTTCTGGTACAAGCTGCTTCCCATGCGGTGGTTTCGGATCACTCTGCCGATAATGATCCTGATCCAAGCCGGGATCGCGGGCCCGATTCTCTGGAAAAACAGCAGTCTGGGTGTGGACCGAGGCTATGTGCAACTGCGGTTTGACCCCAGCCCGGTGCAGAGCAACGTGTTTCTCCGAGGATTGCTACTCTTGCAGCCCACGCCGCTTGAACAAGCCCATGTGCGGGCGGGGATGGCCAATATTCGAATTGTCCCCCTCCAACGGGGTCACGCGTCGTGGGAAGAAGACCGTTATTTAGTAGCTGGGCAATCGTATGTATTCGATCCGGTCTTGCAATCCATCGAGGTTCCTCCAATCCCCACCAACGAGGAGATCATCCGGGAATAAAAGGCTGGCCATTCTATCAATAAACAACGAGAAAGGCGAACCATGGGTTTATTAGGCATTCTGAAGGGTTTATTTGGGCCGCCTGTGCCGACGCTAAGCGCCGCAGAGGCACTGGAACGCATAGGACAGGCGGATGTCGTATTTGTCGATGTCCGGGAGCCGGATGAGCACCAGGATGGAGGCATCCCGGGTGCGCTGCGGTTGCCCCTCGTCAGCGGGGTGCTTTATGAGCGCTGGGCGGAACTGCCGCGGGAACGGGATCTCATTCTGTATTGCCGCTCGGGCATACGCAGCAAAGCGGCGGCCCGCTTTTTGCTGGGAAAAGAGTATTCAAGGATATTCAACTTGCGTGGCGGCTTTATGGCCTATGCGCGCCTGGCGGATGCCAAGATTCAGCGTTAGGGTGGGATTCGGGGCTCTGCCTTGCTTTCGCCCGTTCGGAAATGATAGGATGCTGCCAGTGGCGGAATCAATTATACGAGCGGGAGAATGAGGATGGATACGAAGGAAGAATCTTCTAAGCGAAATCAGCCAGTTTTGAGTGAAAAACCCAGCGTGTCGCGCCGCAACTTCATGCAAACCAGCGCTCTGCTGGCGGCGGGGCTGGGCGCAGTTGGGTCGCTGGTGGGCTGCGCGGCCTGTCCGCGCCAAACCGCGCGGGCGGGTCGAGGTGGGGCCTCGGATGTGCCGCGTTCGTTTGTATCGGCCACGGATGTACTATCTGGTTCGAGCGTGGAGTGGAATCCATACCACTCTTTTTTTATTTGGGGCCGACCGATCCGCGTCCAACCCATCCTGATGTATACCGTGGCGATGCCGCAGGAGATGCGGTCCTGGAAATCGTGGGGGGATGTGTTAACGGACGAGGCCGCCGCGGCGGAAGCGGCCCAGATCAGCGAAGAGTTGCGCGCAATGCAGACACAGGCGGAGTTCCCCATCGAGTGTTTGCCGGTTGTGTGCGTAAAAACAGCGGAACAGGCCGCCCAGGCGCTCCAGGGGGCGTTTGATGTGGTGCTGGTGTATGCGGCCTCGGGGTCAGGCACCCTGCTGCAACAGTGTGTCCCGCCAGACAAGGACGCCCTTCTTTTTGTGCGCCATCAGTCCGGCGCGATGTACTACTGGTATGAGGCCCTGAGCGTGGCCTACCTGCAAACCGACCGTCAGCCAAACCGCGAGACCCGGCTGGGGCATGTCCATGTGGATGATGTTGTCGTCGATGCGTACGGGGATCTCCTGTGGCGCTTACGGGCACTATATGGCGTGAAGAATTTTATGGGCTCGCGTATTGTCGCCTTGGGTGGGGTGTGGGGCAAGTACGCGCCGGACGCGCCCCAAATCGCCGCCGATCGATTCAACATGGAAATCATCGATATGGGCTATGACGCGTTCGCAGGCCGGATCGAGGCCGCTTTGCGCGATCCTGGCCAAATGCTACGGGCTGAAGAACAGGCGCGGCGCTATCTTGCGCTTTCCAAAACAGAACTACAAACCGATTTTCCCTTTGTCGTGAACGCGTTTGTCCTTTATGCCCTGTTTCGTGAGGTGATGCGCGAGCATAATGCCCCTGCTTTTACCATCAAGGAATGCATGAGCACCATCATCCCCATGGCCAAAACCACCGCCTGCCTGGCGCTGACCCTGCTGAATGATGAAGGTCTGATCGCGTTTTGTGAATCGGACTTTGTCGTTGTGCCACCGGGCGTGCTGCTGCGGCATATCGCGGGCAAGCCGGTCTTTATGCACAATTCCACCTTCCCCCATGATGGGATCGTGACCTGCGCCCATTGTTCCGCCCCCCGTCGCATGAACGCCGACCGGTATGAACCGATGCGGATTTTAACCCATGAAGAGTCCGAGTATGGCGCGGCGCCCAAGGTGGAGATCCCCATCGGGCAGGAAGTGTGTTTCATCGATCCGGAATACACCGCTGGCCGCTGGGTGGGGCTAAAGGGCCAGGTGACCGACAACCCGTTTTATAGTATTTGCCGCTCCCAGCAAGAGGTGCGGGTGGAAGGCGATTGGCAGACGCTGAAAAGCGAGGTGCGCGACTCCCATTGGCTGATGGTGTATGGTGATTATTTGGATGAGATCGGCTATGCCGCGCGCAAACTGGGCATTGTCTGGGATCGAATTTCATAGTTGAAGCAGAGAGGCGCGGCAATCTCTCGAGAGCCATGCCGCGCCTTCGTTTCATGGATTGACAGGATCCAAATCGGTATCGGAGCCTGATGAAAAGACGACAAATACTTGGCTTGCTCCTCGTTGGTGTAATCCGGGTGTTTTCGGAAGAACGGATCGTGTCTTATCCCTTTTATCCTTGACTTTGATTCATGTTACCCATAGGAATTGCATGGGTTTCCCGTCACGATGTCAAGTGAGCACTCCAGTTTTCGCGATTTCCGCACAAAAATAGACCTCGCATGATGGGCGTTGGGTGCAGGGGGCAAGCGCTGAAAATCTATTCGGAATAAATGGGTCCTCTGCAGGATTGGATGGAAAAATTCTGCAAAACCCGGTGGCCGTCGTAGTCCATCACTCGCAGATCGTCCTCTTGCTTGAGGTCGTTGAGAACCACATTGTAGTGATGTCCGTATTTTTCCTTGACTTGATCCACGGGGACTTCGAAGGCGATGAACTGTTGCACCCCCTTGGCCTGCAACTTTTCGATCAGCTGGGGATGGGTGAGCGAGTCGTACGAGGTTAAAATCAATATGGGGCTCGATCCTGAAAAGTAGACACCGGCTTTCATGGCCTTTCTCCTTTCCTCTCGTTCCCTCCGGGCTGGTGTTGGACCGCGGCACGCGATCCCCAAGCCCGGCGTCTGGCTTTATTATAAAGCAAGAGGGGGGAGGGGCCTAGAGATTTTTTGGGAGTTTATTTGGGGATGCCGGTGTCGGGGGTGCCCTCGAAGCCCTTGATCTTCTCTACCTTAGCTTTGGTATCAGCTTCCAGCATTTGTTGGTATTCTTTCTTGATCTCTTCTTCCACGGGTGGGAACCAGTTGGCAGCCACTTCCATCACGGCCGAACAGAAAATGTGGTAATCGTAGGGGGTCGCGTCGACGGGCGTCATGGTTTCATCGGTCGAAAGCATCAGGGGCAGTTTCCCCTTGGCGACTGTGAAGAGAAGCAGGTACTCGGGCTGGATGGTGGTATGAGGGAGTGGGGCGACGCACTTAAAATCCAGGTCGTCTTCCACCGAACCGTAGGTCTTCCACAGGATATTGCCATCTTTCCCCAAGACGGCGGCGCCGATGGAGTAGGTGAAGAGGCTGGGATCGAGTTTGATTTTTTCTTTTTTGGCAATTTGGCCGGTGATCGCGAAAAAGTCGCCCTGTTTGCCTACCTTGATTTTGCCGTATGAAACCGCATTGAAGAGATACGGTTCCGCATGGATCATCACCGTGGAGGCTTTGGTTGTTTTGGCTTCCGGCAATTCAAAGAGCAATTGCTTTTCTTTATCGATCGAGACAAAGGGATCGATGATCAGGCGCGGATTGAAGACACCGGGGTAGTTGGAATCGGTGATGATGCCCTTTTTGCGTTCTTCGTCCAAAACCTGTTGACGCAATTTTTTCGCGGTTTCAAATTCCTTGAACGGGCCCTTGTACTCCGAGCCCGTGCGGTAGAAATAATACCCACTTTTTTCGATATAGTCCGCCCCCTGTTTTTTGGCGTTTTCAATATCCTCCAAGGTCTCACAGTGGATGATATTCTCCTTGGGGGGCTGGGTTTTTTGAGCCATGGCGAGGGGGGAGACAAGCACCATCGCGAGGAGGAGGATCAGGATTTTATCTTTCATGAGGATACCATTCTTTCTGGCTGGATTTCGGGGGATGGGCTCCCCGCCTCTTCATCTTATTCGTTCCGGAGAGTAGCACAAAGTGGCGGCGAGGGTCAATTTCCACTCAGGGGCTGGTGGGAGTTTCCGTTGATTCTTCGCCCCGGCTTTTTTACAATGAAGCAACTTATAAAGGATTGTATACCCATATGGTGACCAGATCCAATTTCGATTTGTATCAGCGCAACCTGGCGTTGATCCAGGAAATGTATCCCCAGTATGTCCCTCTGTTGCAAGACACCCCCGCACCCGGTTATGTTATCGAGGCGCTTCGGCCCGAAACCTATACTTGCCGGGAAGGAGTGGAGGGACCATGGCGGCATGGGCCAGGGGACCCGTGGGGAGAGACGGAGCAAGCCATCCAGGAAGCGAATTATACCCAGCAGAGCCTCTTCCTGGTCATTCGGCCCGGCCTGGGCTACATGCCGCTGTCGCTCTACCCCCTGCTGCGCAAGGGTCGGAACGCCCAGCGGATGCTGATTGTGGAAGACCGCATCGCCTTGTTCCGTGAATCGCTGCACCGCTTTGACTGGACGGATATCCTGCGTTCAGACCGGACCATTCTGCTGTTGACCGAGAACCCCATCAAGGCGGTGGTGGATTTCTTCGTGGCGCAACCCGTGGCAATGCTGCCTCCCTTCACCGGCCTCTGCGGCGTGGTGGTGGGAGAGCAGGAAACAGAGATCATGAACCGGCTGCGCGAGGTCTTGAACGACATGGCCCACAACGTCTTCCGCGCTTCCGAGGGGTTCCTGCAGGATTTGAAGGATCATTACCAGGCAGCCCAGCAACAGCCTCTGCGCCCCAAGCGGATCTTGCTGGTCGAGCCGGAGCACGAGTACCTGGCCGATTCCATCGGGAAAGGATTTCAAGACGAA
>JAVFAP010000040.1:0-13096 GCA_034002445.1 bacterium
CCTTGACAGTTCCGCGCTCTCGCGGATGAATCCAGGGAATACTAAAAGCAGGGGCGGCCGCGTTCAAGCCTTTTTACGCGCGGAAAATTCGCCCGTGCGCAATCCCTTGACGGGAAAGGCTCATCAATGTCCAGTTCAGAAATCCGTTGAGTACCACGGAACCAGATCACCTTGGTTTTTAGCCAGGTACCCATTACCATCCTTCATACAAATCCTTACTGCTGAAATGGGACGATTCTCTAATGAAACTCACACCCGGCCTCCACGGCGCCATCCTCGGCGCCCTTTGCGCCTTACCCCTGAGCCTGCTTGGCTGGTCGGCGATCTCACTCACACAACACCTCGCCTGGTTTGGCCCCGCGGAAAATAGCGGCCTGGGAGGGCAGTCCCTGTGGAGCGCCCTTCCCTCTTACATGATCTTCTTCGCTCTACTCGGCCTGGCCGCGGGAGAAATCGGGGCCAAACAGGTCCGTTTTGCCTCGACTCTGATCTGGGCCACGGTCCTGGGCCTGATTGCCTGCGGGCTGTTGACTCTCCTTACCTTTGGGTTGGATCCCCAAACCTACACCCCCACCTTCGGGTACCGTTGGGCACTCACTTTACTCTGTCCCACCCTGCTTTCCACCCTATTCTCCGCTTTAGGCACTTTTCACAGGGAACAACGCCTCCAGAGAGAATCCATGGAACTCATTCCAGATGAGGAGAGACTGGATCCGGAAGCGTAATCTGGGGTTTCTGGGGCTCTTCCACAATTTCCGCCCCGCCTTGGGGAATGAGATGGAAGACCGTGATATCAGGTCGGCAAAAGAAACGGATCGAGGGGATCCCCAAGCAATGCTCCGCCCCTACGCCCTTCGAAACGTTAATATAGGTTTCACCAAAAGGATGAAATCCCCCAACCAAGTGGCGGGGTAAAGCGGAAAAGGTAATCAGCGGGCCAAAGCCCGGCACCACAATCTGACCGCCATGGGTATGCCCCGCCAGGCATAGATCGATGGGATACAGGCAGGTTTCCAGCATATAATCGGGCACATGCCCCATCACCACGGTGAAATCCTCGGGCGGAACCGCCGCCATCCATTGATCTATGGCGGAATCGGGATGAACCGAACGCTCCACCGACAATCCCAAAATATGCAGTCGCGACCGCCCATGCGAAAGAAGCACCGCTTCATCTGCCAGCACCCGCTGCCCGCCGAATCCTGGATCGTGGGCATAAATCTCCCCATCACACACATTCCCCTCCACCGCCACAATGCCCAACGGCGGCTGCACGGAGCGAAACAGACGGTCCAGTTTGGGCTGCTCGCCGCGCAAGGTCGCGGGCGCGACCGGCTGCAAATTATCCCCGGTATTGAGGATCAAATCGGGGTGCAATTCCCGGATGATTCGAAACACCCGTTCTTCGTACTCGCTCACCTGGGCGGATTGAACATCTGTAAGATGAACAACCTTGAGCGGTGTATGTATTTTTGGGGATACAATCGTCTGCTCCACCACCTCCAAGCGGTAAGGTTCGATATGAGTGGAATAAATCCGAACCCCGATACAACAAAATCCCAAAACAATCACTCCCCAGGCCGCCAGCCGAAGCCGTTGCCCAAGCGGATTCCAATACCCCAAGAACAAAATCACCGCGCCGGTGCACAGCAAGATCGAGGGGTACACGATCGTTAAAAAGGGATATCCGTATTGAACAAACTTAAAAAAATGACGGTCCACCACCACCTGGAAAAACGCGTAGCCAAGGCCCGCTACCAAAATGAATGGAAGCAAGGCCAACAAACGCCACGCCATGGAGGGACGGAGAGAGAGAAACTCTTTACCACGCAATGCAGCCATCACGTGCCCCTCACCCTCGGTTTCCAATCGGCTCCACAATCCCCGTTTGCCGCGCGGGGATCTGCCGCTGTTCCAGCATATCGCTCCCTGCCTGAATCGTAAGATGCAGCGCAGGCTCCCCCTGGGTGGCAAAGAAAAGTGTCGCGGTCTTGCCCTGATACTCCACTCGAATCCCTTGCCGGTTTTCTTCGCTCAACCGGGTGAATGCCACCGGCTGCCAATCCTCTTCCAACCCCACCTGCAACACATGGAAGAACTGGGTTTCTGTTTCGGGCTGGCGGGGATGGACTTCCAGCCGCCAGGCACCGCTCTCAGGATCACTCTTGGAATCAGGCGGGTAGTTTGTGCCATCCACCCAAAATTCCTTGCCTGGACCACCGATGATTTTTGTTTCGCTGGCTTCCGGCAGCAGTGTATGCACCACCAGTCGGCCCTGGTTTTGCTCGATGGCCCAGCCTTCTCCCTCTTGTATGGGTTCCTCAATCGAATGCAGCAGCCAGGCTTTATCGAAGCCGGGGGCCGGGCTATCGACCCGGTCAAAAACAACAAACAAATCCGGTTGCAAGTGGACAAACTGGCGGGTATAAAAACGCAGTTTCCGCGGGCTGTAGGATTTGGTGGCATCCCCGCAGACATAGGTAAAGTGGGGAGAGGCCTCATACTGGGTAATGGTCGCGGTATCGCGCGGGCCGCCCTCTTCAAACACACCCACCCGGCTGATGATATCGGGCCGTAATTGTCCGCCATCGTTAGCCCCTTCGGTGTCGTCGCCAACCCACACCGCACTAGAGAACCGTTCGGTAGGATCCCACACCACCACCGAGTTATGGGCGATGGTGCGGGCGTAGTAGTTGGCACGGTGACGGCTGTACTCGTTGACTCCGCTATCGATCGCCAGGCTGCCGCCTTTGTGGATCACAAAAGCGTTCGCGTCCAGGTGCTGGTGCCCGGCATAAAAATCCCCGCATTGAAACAGGGCAAAGGTGTCATCCGCCGCATCCCATCCCGACCGGGTCGCGACCCAACCCAGCTTTTTAAAATGCTTGGCCAATGGCAGCGAATTGGGTTCCTCGGCTTGCAGTTGGGGATCGCGCCACAAAATCTCTTGCCACGCTTTTTGTTTGTACCGCCATGGAATCTGATCACTCAGCCATTGCGCATATCCATCCCCAGTCCGCGCCGCGATCAGGGATAAGTACGATTTTAAATCCTCTCCCGGCTTAAAGCCCGAAGGGCAATCCTCGGCTTTGACAAAGGCCCCATCATGGGGGCGGCGGCAGTACAGATGCCACACCCCTTGCGTCGCGAAGAAGGGCGATGAGGCAAACAAATCCTCTCCTCCCGCCACCCGCCATAGTTCCGTGGTGTGGGTCAGGGGACGGGCATAGCCCCAATCGTTATAGGAAAATCCTTCCGCCTGCCCCCCATCCTGGCCCGCAATCTCGTTCGCGGCGGGAACGCCGTGGTTTTTGAGATAATCCATCCCTTCTTCTAAAAACCGGGCCACCGCCTCCTCTTCCATCCCTTCCCCATGCAGCAACACCCCGATATACAAAACCGAAAGATGCTCATTGACGAAATGATTATTAAAATCGCTGTGCCGCCATAGCGTCAGCATGTACTCACCCATCTCCACCAGGGCCCGGGCATAGCGGGCTTTTTCTTCTGCCGCAAGCCGATCATAAATCCAGTCAAAGACGATACAGGTATGGCGGATCATCTCGGGTGTGAGGTACTGCTCCTTGGGTGGATTCTTGGCGACAGCCTCGAGATAGTTTTTGGCCGAATTCGCCAAGGCTTCCTCCCCCTCCACCAGGTACAAAAAGGCGGGCAGAACCATGTTGGTCATATCCGAATGCCCCGCGCCCGGCTCCCGATCCAGAACCCAGTTCATCCCCCGCATCTCCTGGTAAAGATCGCGGTAAACCGTTTGGCAAAGACGCCGCAGTTCGGGCACCCGCTCGGGCGTCACATAAATTCGCGGATGCACCGGAACAATGGCAGGCTGCGCACAGAGAGGCACAAGACAGACCAAACCGAATAACCAACCATATATAAGGCGAACCATAACAATCCTCTTTTGTTTTTATGGGGAGTGTAGGGTGGATTGGGCCAACAGACAAGGAAAAGCGATGGATTCGCCCATCTCCTTCCAGGCAGCGTCAGTGTTGGATTGGAGAGGAAAATTGGATAAGCATCCTCCCAGGCTCACTGCTTCAACTAGACAGAAGGCCCCATTGCATGGCCTAATAAGAAAACGATCACAGGGGGTTGAAACCAATGAAACCAAGCCGACGGGAGTTTATCCACATGATGGGAGCGGTGGGGGCGGCTGGGTTGCCCGCTCTGCTCAGCCACAGTGCCCAGGCGGCAGCCAAACCCAACTTTTTGTTTATCCTCGCCGATGACATGGGATGGAGGGATCCATCCTGCTACGGCCACGAATTCCACGAAACGCCCCACATCGATCAATTATGCGCCGAAGGCATGCAGTTCACCGACGCCTATGCCGCCTGCCCGGTCTGCTCGCCAACCCGTGCCAGCATCTTCTCCGGGCAGTATCCCGCCCGGGTGGGGGTGATTGATTTCATCCCCGGCCACTGGCGGCCCTTTGAAAAGCTACGCGTGCCCCGCAACCGTACTCAGTACCTGCCGGAAGAAATCATCACCCTCACCGAAGCCCTGAAACCAGCCGGGTACACTTCCGGGCTGTTCGGCAAATGGCACTTGGGCGGCGAGGCTCGCCACATGCCGACGAATCAAGGCTTCGATGTCCAGCGAGTCACCGCCGGGGCGCATTACAAATTCAACACCCATCCCAAGGACACCATCCCACCCGAATTGAATCAAGCCGACTACCTCACCGGCGAATGCGAGCGCTTTTTGGAAGCCAACCGCGAACGCCCCTTCTGCTGCTTCCTCACCCATTACGCGGTCCATATCCCGCTCCAGGCCGACAAGGATCTGATCGAAAAATACGCCAACAAACCCATCCCCGAGGGGGGTGTCAACAACCCGGTCTACGCCGCCATGGTAGAGCATGTGGACCGCAGTGTGGGGCGGATTCTCAAGAAGTTGGATGAACTGGACCTGGCTCAAAACACGGTGGTGGTCTTCTTCTCCGATAATGGCGGGCTGCGGCAAATCTACACCGGCCGGGGCCCCATCGTCTCAACCAACGCCCCCCTTCGCGCCGAAAAAGGCACGCTGTACGAAGGCGGCATCCGCGAGCCCCTGCTGATCCGCTGGCCTGGCGTGATCCAGCCCGGCAGTGTTTGCCATACCCCCGTGAGCAGCGTGGATTTTTATCCCACCTTCCTGGAAATCGCCGGAGTACCCAAACCAGAACAACCCTTGGATGGCGAAAGCCTGCTTCCGCTTCTTGAAAAAAAGGGGACTTTACAGCGCGATACCCTGTACTGGCACTATCCCATCTATCACCATTCCATCCCCGCGGGAGCCCTGCGCCAGAGGGATTACAAACTCATCGAGTTTTTCGATGACAACCACCTGGAACTTTACAACCTCAAGCAAGATATCGGCGAACAAACCAATCTGGCCGACACCCAGCAAGAAATCACAGAAAAACTCCATCAGGCGCTCATCGCCTGGAGAACCGAAGTCAACGCCGCCATGCCCGTACCCAATCCCGATTATGACCCAGCCCGGGCCCAGGAATGGGGCCAGCATCCAGGGTAAGAGAACAAGGAGAGGGGGCAGAATGACACTCTGCCCCCTTGGATGTCCGATCTTTTGGAAATGAGGGATAAAACTCAGCGACCCAGGGATAAGATCCAGGGAACGCTAAGCAAGAAGAAGGCGAAAAGCCAGTACCCCAGATAGGCCCCCAGTTCATACCAAAAATGGGTGGGCCGGGTCTGGCAGGCAATGATCAGGGACGAAAGTTCCTTCGGCAGCCTCAATAATCCATTGCCCACCATCAGAAGCCCAAACAGCGGAAATAGCATTAGAAGCCCCCGGGGGCCAATCCCTATGCAGACAGAATCGAATCCAGCCATCGCCAACCTCTCTCCATCCTGAAGGAATCTGAATTATGTAACTCTACTTACTCGAACGGAATAGGGTTTATTTCATTCCTCGCTCAATGGCTCCGGTTTATCTTTCAGCCAGCCTCGCGCCTTGAAAAGCAATTGGACTGTCCCCAGCACCGTTTTCAGCGCGGGCATTTTACTGCTGCCCCCCTTGGCTTCGTAATGCAATTCGAACGGAATTTCAGTAACCCGGTGCATTTCTGTCTGCACCAGCGCTTTGAGCATCAGTTCGCCCGTACAGGCAAACCCGGGCATTTCCAGCATCCGAGCCCCCCATCGGTCTACCGTTTTACGCAGCACCGAAAGACGAAACCCCCGAAATCCGCACGAAAAATCCCGCAGAGGCACCTGCGAAAAAAAGGTTCTGTAGCACACCCGCGCCCCCATGCTCAGGAGGCGGCGGTACACATTCACCCCGATTTCCTTCCCCCCCGGCGCATAGCGGGAAGCGACCACGACGTCATAACCTTCGGAGAGTTTATTGACCAGTTTGAAGAGATACTCTGGTTTGTGGGTCCCATCCGCATCCAAGGTCAGGACAAAATCATCGTCCTCACCTTCCTGCAAGATGAAATCCAATCCCGTCCGCAGGGCGGCGGCGAGGCCCCGGTTTTTTTCATGATCCAGCACCGTCACTTGAATCGCGCCTGTAAACGAGGCCGCTTCGTCATGGGTCGCGTCGTGGCTGCCATCATTCACGACCACCGCATGGACCGGATAGGGTTCGGATTCTTGGTAATAAAATTTTGCGGCTTCATCATCGGATTGGCACAGGAGGGTAAGGATGTTCTCCTCTTCGTTGTACGCCGGTAACAAGATATAGATCACAGGTCACGTCCTTATCATTCAAATTGACGGATTCCAGAGGAGAAGCCTCTCGCTCCTATTCTCAAGGGATTACTGGCCCGGTTGGCTCTTCCGAAACGTCGCGGATTCGGTCAGGTTTCGTTTTTGATCCGGTTCCAACATAAAAATTTTGCCGTTCTCGATCTTCAAAAATTGTAATTCCGCGAAGATCTGCAAGGCGGTTTCGAAGTCGGCCTTGCTGGTCTTGGTTAGTTGGGCAAAGAGGAAGACATTATTATAGGTAAGGCTCCCCGCCTCATTCGCCGATTTTTTCAATAGACGGTATATCTCCCCCAGTTTTGTTCTGTCAAGGGCCGAGACACCCGCTTTCGGCTCAGCCACCGCTGGCCGGAGAGCCTGAGGTTTGGAAGGAATGGTTGCCGTGGCGGCAGCGATCGCCGCCGAACGGATATCGAGCAGGTTCAAATCAATCGACTTTTTCCCCTGGAATTCGTTATACCGGCAGCGGAACGCGAGTTCGATGGGGCTGCCTTCTCCCCCGAGCGTCTCCAGCTTATAGCCCAGGTTAAAGCCGATCGCGTCCACGATCCCCCTGGGGTGTTGCAGCGAGAGTTTGAGATGCCCGTTCCCCACGATCCGCGCCCCATAGCCATTCATGCTGGCCTTGGCATAGAACACGGGTTCGGGGTTGCCTTCGCCAAAGGGCTGCAGACGCTGCAGTTCCGCCATCAATTGATGATCGATCTGCTCCAGGGAAAGAGCGGCATCGAGCCAGAGAGGCTGGTTGACGACCTCGGAACAATGAATCGCGGCCGCCTCATACAGCGCTTTTTCGAAAACAGGCAGGTTTTTCTCTTCCACCCGCATCCCCGCCGCGGACGCATGGCCCCCACACGAAAGAGCATGGGGCCGAACGGCATCCAACAGAGGGATCAGATCCACGCCATCCCGCCCCCGGGCGGATCCTTGCGCGGTCTGTTCTTCCACACTCAGTAAAAAAACTGATTTGCCATACTTTTGCTGCAACCGGGCTGCCACAATCCCCAGAACCCCGGAATGCCATGCTTTTCCCGCGACAAATAAAATATGGTCCGAGCGGGAATGCAGCCGGTTTTCTTCCACCAGGTGGCAGGCCTCCTCCATCACTTGCTTTTCGATCGCTTGCCGCTGCATGTTCATCTGATGCAGTTCGCGGGCGAATGTCCAGGCCTCGGTCTCATCCCGGGTGTAAAGCAGATTCAGGGCGACGTCCACATTGCCCATCCGGCCGGCGGCGTTGATCCGGGGCCCGATCCGAAACGCCAGCGCTTCGGTATCGATTTTGGCAGGGATCACCTTGGCTAAATCCATCAAGGCAAACAGGCCGGGGCGCTCACACGTTTGCAGACGCTGCATCCCCAAAGCCACGATCAAGCGGTTCTCGCCTTGCAGCGGGACCACATCGGCCACCGTCCCCAAGGCGGCCAATTCCAGCAGAGCCATTTGATCCTGCGACCGCCCCGCTTTCTGCAAGAGCGCGGTGGCGAGTTTCCAGGCCACCCCGGCGCCACACAACGAGGAAAAGGGATATGTTTCTTCTTCTCGGGAAGGATTGATCACCGCCAATGCCTCCGGCCGCCGGGGTCCGGGATCGTGATGATCTGTGATGATCACATCAAGTCCTGCCCGGTTTGCCAGTTCCACCGCCTCGCACGCGGTCGTGCCGCAATCCACCGTGATCATCAAATCATAGGCCTGGCTGAACTCCTCAATCTTGTCGGTTTGCAGTCCATACCCTTCCGTCAGCCGGCAAGGGATGAAATAACTGGCGGGACAGCCCAGCAAAGTCAGCGTTTCCAGCATGATGCAAATGCTGGTGATTCCATCCACATCATAATCGCCATGAATCAGGATCCGCTCCTTGGCCTGCACCGCCTCGAGGATGCGGCCTACAGCTGTCTCCATCTCGGAAAAAAGAAAGGGATCATGAAAAAACCGGGGTGAGGGATCGAGGAATTGCTGGATCGCCCCCCGTTCCCCCAGACCGCGAAGAGACAGCAAGCGAGCGATGACGAGGGACAGTCCTGTTTCCTGCGCCAGGCGTTGCACCGCTTCCTCAACCACCGGTTTCATTTTCCATCGTGCGTTCATGGATATCCTTTGCCCCTGCAGGGCTTATTCAGTTGGTAGGCATTGGGGGAGAAGCCGTTCCCGAAAAAATCCGCTGAGCTTCTTCATACTCCATTTCGCCTTGGGTTGCATCCTCCTCCCCATTCTCCCCCAGCACAGGGGGAGGGTCGGAAGAATGAAGGCTATCTTGTACCCGATCGATCGATTTGACAATGAGCAGAAAGGCAAAAATCAGGGCGATCATGAAGAGGGCCAGATAATTGGCGCGGGTACGGTACCAAGGCGCTGGGGCCGATGCAGCTGGTTTGGAGGGGGCTTTGAGCACGCTGACGAACCGGTCTCGGGTAGAAATTCGGTCTTTTGTGAAGGAATGACGGGCCATTTTAAAAAAAAATCAAAAATTTTCACTTTTTTTGGACAAGGGGGTTGGCGAAAGATAGAAGCGCTCTATAATTCTCATCCGTGGTTCGGAGACAGAAACTCCTGACAAAGAGGATACCTCGAAGCCGAGAGAAAAACACCTCCAAACCGCGGGAAACCCTAGAATAAAGCCGATAAGGTAAAATCGACATAAGTTAAGAATATTGAAGATTTCACCTTGACACAACGAACGGTTCTTGGCTATATTCTATAGGACTTTTACCAGGGTGAGTAGCTCAGTTGGTTAGAGCACCTGCCTTACAAGCAGGGGGCCATAGGTTCGAATCCTATCTTACCCACAACCTCAGAAACTTCCGGATGGAAGTGCAAATTTGCGGGGCCGTAGTTCAGTTTGGTTAGAATGCCTGACTGTCGATCAGGAGGTCGCGAGTTCGAGTCTCGTCGGCCCCGCCATTTCCACCCTGAAGTTTCTGAAGCGAGACGGGAAATTCCTATGGAGGTATATGGTCTGTGAACCGCCGATTTTTTTTGTACCCACTTTCTTTACTTCTTCCAACCCTCATCCTACCCACATTATGTTCCTTTGCAGCCGGTGGAAAGAACGACACGGCTACATTTGCTCTGGATTTCAATATTACATCCAGTGACACGCAAACCACTTCCGTCATTGATCCGTATGATGCGGCGTTAATCCAAGACATGGATGGCAAAAAATACTTGACCGTGACCCTGGTTCTTCGTGGCGCGGTCGATTTGGTGGGCGTCAACTGCGATTTGACCTTCGATCCCTCCAAGGTTTTGGTTGTCGATATCCACGAAGATCAAGGGGACATCAATTTTGATGGCCGGGCCAATGTGGCCGATGTCCTGACTCTCAGCGAACGCTTCGAACAAGCCACAACCGAGCAAGGATATTCGTATTTCGACCGCGATGCCAGCGAAACCAGTGCCGCCAAAATCGATGACAAAGACATTGAAGCCATCAAACCCTTCCTCAATAAAAATAACATTTTTTGGACAAGTAACCCCAATGACGACTTGACCAAAATCCGGGAAAGCGTTGAAATCTTTGAGGCGCCCGAGGAAAGTAACAAAGACGGGAAAATCGACGATATCGTCTCCGTTTTGCTTTCCCGCGAGCATCCCTTTCCTCAAGGGTTTGGCTTCGTTGGCGACGCCCGGATCGCGCAGATCACCTTCGAAGTGATAGGCAGCGGGGAAGTGGTGTTTGGTTTCGAAGATGGCAAAGCCATCGATACTGCGACACTCATCACCCGGGATGGCATCGTCAACGGCAGCGAACCCAGTGGAAATGCCGTGATTATCACCCTCCCTTGAGGGGAAATGATTCAAAATGGGAATCAGGGTCTATTTTTTATCAACATTTTATAGAAAAAAGACTAGACCTTTGACCGAAAATTTCGTAAAGTAGCGTATAAAAAACACAGACAGGGGCGGTTTTCGAAGTTTCTTCGAACGTTCAAGGAAAAGTTTCCAGCGAACATTCGATCATTCCATCGAAAAAACCTGTACGAAAGAGCCTTGTGAACGGCTCTTTAGGTGTGTTAAACGGAGGCATATTGATGCACGCAAAATCTTTGCACCTTCTGATCGGCTCGATAGTCATCGCAGTAGTTTTAAGCTTGGTGAGTGGCACAGTGTGGGCACAGGAAACTGCGGTGGAAACGCCGACCGAAACGCCCACCGTGGTCCCGGCGGATACACCGACTCCAACATCGGTTCCCGTTGAGACGGATACGGAAACGCCTACCCCAATTCCAACCGATACCCCCACGGCCACGGCTACGACTCCCCCTGCGGCGACCGACACCCCGGTCCCCACAGAAACACAGACCGAAACACCAACCCCGGTTCCGACGGATACACCTGTCCCGGTTCCCACCGATACCCCGGTGCCCACGGAAACGGAAACCGAAACCCCAACCGTAGTTCCGTCTGATACACCCATTCCGGCACCGACCGACACGCCTGTCCCGACGGAAACCGAAACAGAGACCCCCACAGCCGTGCCTTCGGATACCCCGGTTCCGGCCCCGACGGATACTCCGGTACCTACGGAGACCGAAACCGAAACCCCAACCGAAGAACCGACCGCCACACCGATTCCGGTGAGCATGGGTCTTTCCGTTGGCAGTGTGGAAGGGAAAGTGAACGACCAGATTACCATTCCCCTCGCGATCACTAACGCGGTGGATGTGGATGCGTTTGGTTTTGATATCATTCCTTCCGCGGACGTATTGAGTTTTGTGCAAGCCGACAAGACCGGAACCCTGACCAACGACTTCTTCCTGATCACCGCCAATACCCTCACTGGGACAATCAATGTCCGCGTCAGTGGCGTGGGTGGTCCAGCTGTAGTCAATGGAGATGGCGTTCTGTTGAACCTCATCTACACCATCACCGCGGCCGAACCGGCGCAGGTGACGTTGAACATCACCAACTTGGTCGATGATTTGGCAGGTGCGCAGGTAACTCCGGGTATTGTCACGATTACATCCGAAACCCCGGTCGATACACCGACACCAACCGAAACCCCGGTTACCGAGACCGACACCCCGACCCCGACGGTTGCACCGACGGATACACCAGTGCCGACGGATACACCGGAACCGACCGCCACTCCATCGGAATCGCCCACGGAAACACCAATTCCGACCGATACCCCGACGGCAACAGCCACGCCTACCGCCCCCATCGTCAATCCCAACCTGGGTATTGTCGCCGTGGATGAGCTGGGTGGCACCTATCCCATCGGGAACGCGGTCCACAACTTCGATATCGGCTATTCCGATCCCAAGACCGGATATTTCCTCTATCCTGGCCTCTATGACGGTTTGCCCGATCCGAACGCCCTTGGGCCCTACCTGATCGTGAATTTCCTGACCGGTGGTCAAGGGGTACCCATCCCGATCGCCAAGGATATGGAGTTCTCGGGTGAGACCCTCGCGACTGAAAACGGTGGGAATGGCTCGGAAGGCGCGTATTTCCTCATCGGTGGCACCATCGGAACCTATCCGCCTGTCAGCGGCCGCTTGGGCGCCCTGGGTGGAGAAAACCGTGGTGGGATCGATTACAACAAAGACGGCAAAACCGATCTGAACTTTGGCTTCTTCAAGTCTGATATCATCCCCGTCGGCTTCAATCCTCCGGCGACCTTCGATGGCATCGGCACCTATGAAACCAAGTTAGTTGATCTGGAACCCGCAGGCAACAGTGGTTTCTATGTTCTCGATAAATCCGGCAGCATTATGGCCGAAGGCAGCGCGAACCCCGCCCTGGAAGCCAACGCCCCGATCACAACCGGTTCTGTCGCGACCGCGTTGAAGATCTTCCGCGATAAAGCCATTGACCTCGGCAACAGCCAGTTTGCACCGGCTGGCGCCTTGGTTGGCAAGGGGGCGTATGTCCTCGATTCGTATGGCAAAATCTCCGTCATCGGCGATGCGCCCAACGTTGTCACCACGGACATCCCGCTCCTGGCTGGGACAACCGTGGAAGCGACCACACCGATCTTCGTCGATATGGAATTCATGCCGAACCCAGAGGGGACGGAGTTCATCGGGCTGATGCTTCTCGTCAGCTGCGGTCACACTTACTTCGCCCCGTTTGAAGGCGTTACCGTGGATGTCGCGCTGCAGGAATTCGTCGTCAGCGTAATGCCCATCAAGCCGGATGGGGAAGACATCCCAGGCAACTTGGCCCGTGACATCGAACTCGACATGCACGCCACGACCGATTATGGCCTCGACACCAACATGCGAAACGTCGAATACACCGGAACCAAGATTGGGTTCTTCCTGTTCGACGGATTCGGAGGCTCGTACATCGGTGGGGACGCCACGTGGTATGCAGCTGCCTACTTGAACGGCGAGCGGGTCACCGAG
>JAVFAP010000041.1:0-12944 GCA_034002445.1 bacterium
CTTCTTCATCCTCGGAAACAAGTCCTTCCACGCCAGCCTCGATAATATCATCGAGATGGAGGATCCCCTTGCTGAGATGGGCATCGACGTGGTCGGTTGTCAACGAAGGAATTTGGTTGAGTTCGTTAATGACTTCTTCTTCTTTTTGCTCAAGTTGACTTTCCGAGATGATATCTATATCAATGCCCGTCAATTCCGAGGCGAGTTTCACGTTCAATCCGTTTTTGCCGATGGCCAGGGCCAATTCGGAATCGCGGACCACGAGCAGGGCTCGTTTTTCCTTGTCGTTCAGTTCCACACTTTCAATATTAGCCGGTTTTAGCGAATTGGCAACAAACCTTTTTTTATCATCGCTATATTCGATGATATCGATGCGTTCGCCCCGCAGTTCCTGGACCACCATTTGCACCCGGGATCCCTTCATTCCAACGCAGGCGCCAACGGGATCGACATCGCTATCGGCGGACAGGACGGCGATTTTGCTGCGTTTGCCGGGTTCGCGCGCGACGCGGCGGATGGAAACCACGCCATCCTGAATTTCAGAGACTTCCTGCTCGAATAATTTGAGCACCAATTGGGGGGCGGTACGGGAGAGAATGATTTGGGCGTCCTTGGAAGATTTTTTGATTTCCTTGATGATCGCCTTGATCCGTTCCCCATAGCGGAAGCGTTCGCCGGGGGCGTGTTCCTTACTGGGGATGACGGCTTCGGCGTTGCCCAGATCGACGATGACATTGCCTTTTTCGTACCGTTGCACCGTGCCGGCGACCAGATCGCCTTCGCGGTTTTTATATTTATCGTAAATCACTTCGCGTTCGGCTTCGCGGATGCGCTGGGTGATCACTTGCTTGGCGCTTTGGGCCGCGATCCGGCCAAAATCATGAGGGGTGACATCGATAACCAGAGATTCTCCCACTTCGACATCATCGACAAACTGCCGCGCTTCTTCAAGAGAAATTTCGGTGTATTCATCATACACTTCATCGACGACTTCCATATTGGCATAGACCCGAAAATCGCCGGTTTCCCGATCCAATTCGGCTTCAACCACTTCCACTTCGGGTTGCAGCATTTTTTTCGAGGCGGAAATCAGAGCCGATTCCAGGGCCTCATAGAGAGTATTGACCGGGATATTGCGCTCAAGACTAATTCGCTTGAGAATGTCGAGAACCTCTTTTGACATTACTGTGCTCCATTATCTACAAAAAAACCTGCCGACTCTCTCCGTGGGGAACAAGGAAAAGCAGGTGTCTTGACGTAAAAATAGGCAGGGCGAAGCCCTACCTTCCTGACCGAACAGTATACCAATTTTAGAATGAAATGCAAGAGTTTCTTATGGGATCGCAAAAAAGGAATCTATCCTGTTTGAATTGTTGTAGTTAGATTCGATCCTCCCGATGGGGCCATGGGGTGATTTGAACCATTCGCAAACAAACTGCGCTTAAGTATACCACCCTTTTGAGGAAATCTCCATTTTTTCTTGCCTAATAAAGAAAAAAAATTCCCCAGGCCCGTTTCCCTCAATCCGGGGCGGCGTTCTTTACGGTGGTTTTTTCTCCCCGCGGATCGAACTATCATAAAGCCTGTTGTTGATAATAGCCGGACGGGCCAGCTGACAAGGACGGCACAGAGAAAGAGTTTGGATCATGGTTGGATGGATGAAGCGTTTGTATCGCCGGATGCGGTATGGCGAACCTCTCATAGTGGTTTCCGGCCTGCCCCGCAGTGGAACCTCGATGGTCATGCAGATGCTGGAAGCGGCTGGGGTACCCATCGCGACCGACGCCATCCGCGACGCCGACGAGGATAACCCGAAGGGATATTTTGAATTGGAGCGGGTAAAGGATCTGCATCAAGAAAGCAATCCGTCCTGGCTGCGCCAGTACCAGGGCAAAGCGATCAAGATCATCGCCTTTCTTCTATTGTATCTCCCCAAGACGTTGAACTACCGGGTGATCTTCATGGAGCGGGATTTAGAGGAAATCCTGAAATCCCAGCGAAAAATGCTGGAACGGAGGGGGGAAGCAGACCCTACCAGCGACGCCAAGATGAAGGAAAATTACCGCAACCATCTGATTCGCGTGCGCTGGTTGTTAAAAAACCATGCGGCTTTTTCGGTTTTATTCGTAGCTTATCAGGATGTGATCCGTAATCCCTACGAGGCGGCCCAACGGATCAACCGTTTTTTGGGCAACCGGTGGGATCCGCTGACGATGGCGCGGGTGGTTGACCCATCCTTGTACCGGAACCGGAAAGACAGCCAAGACGAAGCGAACACCGCAAAGGAAAATCCCCATGCCTAACATTCTACTGCCCGGAATCTGTCGGCCTGTTTTTTGGCTGGTCGTGGCCGTTTTCTTGCTGATGCCCGGGCTCGCCCACGCGTATGTCGGACCTGGCGCGGGATTCGCGGTGGTCTCGTCCTTCTTCATGCTGTTCATTACCTTTGCGCTGGCCTTGGTGGCGCTGTTGACCTGGCCGGTGAAGTGGGTTGTGCGCGCCCTTTGGCTGGGGCGGGGGCGAAAAAAAGCGCGGGCGCGGCGGGTAATTGTCGTGGGGCTGGATGGGCAAGACCCGGAACTGACCGAACGGCTTATGGCCGAGGGCAAGTTACCTCACTTTGCCCGCCTGAAAGAGCAGGGCTGTTATAGCCGCCTGGGGACAACCTTGCCCGCCGAATCGCCGGTGGCCTGGTCCTCGTTCCAGACCGGATGCAATCCTGGCAAGCACCGGATTTATGATTTTTTGGTCCCCAACCGGAAAGTGTTGGTGCCGGAACTCTCGTCTGCCAAAATCACGAGTTCGCCCCGTCAATTCCGGTTCGGAAAGTACTGTATTCCCTTGGGGAAACCGGTGATTCAAGTAGGCCGGCAAAGCCAACCGTTTTGGAAACACCTGGGTGATTACGGAGTATTTAGTTCGATCCTGCGGGTCCCCATTACCTTTCCGCCGGAGAAGTTTAAGAACGGGGTCTTGCTTTCGGCCATGTGCCTGCCGGATCTGAAAGGCAGCCAGGGAACCTATTTTTATTACAGCAGTGATCCCACGGGGAAAAAAGCCCTGACCAGCGGGGTGCAATGCCCGCTGACAATAGAGAACCACACCGCCCAGGGGATGATCACCGGTCCAGATAATCCAATCCTCCCCCGCGCGGGGGAGATGACCATTCCCTTCACGCTTCGCCTTCCCAGCGAGGATGAGGACACTTGCCAACTTAAGGTGAATAGCGAAACGTACCGTCTTGCGCCCCAGCAGTATACCCCGTGGATTCGTCTACAATTCAAGGCGGGATGGGGCATAAAAGTCTATGGTTTGGTGCGGTTCATGGTGCTGAGTGTTGAACCGCATGTCCAGCTGTACATGACGCCCATCCATATTGATCCACAAAAACCGGCTTTGCCCATCTCGTACCCCTTCATTTACGCGGTGTATCAGGCGAAGCGACAGGACGCGTTCGCCACCCTGGGCGTAGCGGAAGACACCTCGGCATTGAATGAGGGGATTTTGAGCGAAGAGGCGTTCCTGGAGCAATGCCAATCGATCCACGCCGAGCGCGAAGGGATGTTTTTCGACGCCATGGAGAAGACACCCAAGGGGGCGGTGGTGTGCGTGTTTGATATCACCGACCGCCTGCAACATATGTTTTTCCGCTGTCAAGAAGAGGGGCACCCGGCCAACACACAGCGCGATCCGGCACCCTACCGCCACACAATCGAAGCGCTATACCAGCAGATGGATGACTTGGTGGGCCGGGTAATGACGGGGCTGCGGAAGGATGATCTTCTGATCGTACTTTCGGACCATGGATTCAAGCCCTACCGCCGGGGTGTCAATCTTAACACCTGGCTGAAAGAAAGCGGGTACCTGGTGGAGAAAGCCGATGCGGAAAGCCACGACATGCTGCAATCCATTGATTGGAGCCAAACCCAGGCCTACGCCGTGGGTTTTGGCGGCATATTCATCAATCAGAAGGGGCGTGAAGCCAAGGGGATCGTCGCGCCAGGAGAAGAAACCGAGCGGATAAAAGCCGAGATTGCTCAAAAATTGCTGGATTTACAAGACCAGGATGGCACCCATCCGGTGAAGCAAGTCTACGACCGCAACACCGCCTACAAAGGGCCTTATGTGCAGGACGCGCCCGATTTGGTCGCGGGGTTCCGGATTGGGTACCGGGTGGAGTGGTTCGCGGTGACCGGCGGGGTGGGGCCCACAATTTTTGAAGACAACCAACGGCCCTGGAGCGGGGACCATAACATGAATCCACCGGATGTGCCCGGCATCTTATTTTGTAACCGGGTGCTGCAGACCGAAGGGGCGGAAATTATCGACATCGGCCCAACCGTCCTGGACGCCTTTGGGATTCCGATCCCTCGCTACATGGACGGGAAGACTCTCTTGCATCCAGCGGAAGCCGAGAAAGGATTGTAATGAACGGCCAAGCCAACCAACCCATCAACCGCCGATTCTTCTTACGGCTTGCCACCGCGTTGGGCGCTCTCAGCGCGCCGTGGCGCGCTGTGGCGGAAAGCCTAGCCCTGCCCACCCGGACTGGAATCGCGAGTTGGTTTTCTGGAAAGAAAAAATCCAAGAAACTGGTCATCCTGGGCATCGATGGCATGGACCCGAACTTGCTGCAAAAGTTCGTGAGCGAGGGGATCATGCCTCAGTTTCAAGCCCTGATCGCCGAAGGCAGTTTCAGTCCCTTGCAGACCAGTGTATCCCCCCAAAGCCCGATCGCCTGGTCCACCTTCATCACGGGGATGGATTCGGGGGGGCATGGCATCTACGACTTTGTCCACCGGGATCCAACAACCTACGGCATGTATAAATCCATGTCCCGGGTGACCGGGGCGGAATGGAACCTCAACCTGGGGTCATGGGTAGTGCCGCTCTCCGGCGCCAAGGCGGAATCCCTGCGCCAGGGCAAAGCGTTTTGGCAGATCATGGGTGAACGAGGCATCCCCAGTATCGTCTACCGCATGCCGGTCAATTTTCCGCCGGTTGAAGCGGAGGCTAGCGTGGCTCTTTCCGGCATGGGGACCCCGGACATCAAGGGCGAATCAGGAATTTTTTCGTACTACACCGACCGTTTACCAGCCAATGCGGGTGAATTCACCGGGGGCGAGGCGTACAAGGTCATTATCCGCAACGGGCGGATCGACACCCAGATCCATGGCCCCAAGAATCCATTCCGGCGGACGCCAAAAAAGCAGTTGTACCGCCGCCAAAGCGAGCAGGGAGAGGTGGACTATGAAAATCCAGACTGCACCGTGGATCTAACCATTTTCCTGGACCGCAAAGCCAAGGCCGCGAAATTTGTGGTGGGGGACAAAGAATTTATCCTGAAGGAAGGCGAGTGGAGCGACTGGGTACGGATCGATTTTGAGGCCGCGCCCTGGTCCACGATCAGTTCGATTGGCCGTTTTTATCTGAAAGAACTCGATCCGCGTTTTCAACTGTATCTCTCCCCCTTGCAGATCAATCCAGAAGAGCCAGCGGTTCCGATCTCGTATCCAACGGACTGGTCCAAAAAACTCTGTTCGTGTATCGGCTATTTTTACACTCAGGAACTGCCGGAGGATACCAAAGCGCTGACGTATGATGTGTTTTCCGGCAAGGATTTCTGGGATCAGACGGTATTTATTTATGATGAATCGCTCCGCGCCATGACCACCTTGTTGGAGCATCATAAAGAGGGATTGTTGTTCTTTTATTTCAGCACGCTGGATCAGGGGAGCCACATGCTGTGGCGCTACATGGACGCGGACCACCCTGGGCATATTCATGACGAGTTTTTGGTTAACGGTATCCGGGAGTTGTATATCAAGATGGATACCGCCCTGGGCGAGGCGCGGGCGCGGATGGATGCCGAAACACCGCTGATCGTGATGTCGGACCATGGCTTTTCGCCCTTTTATTGGGGGGTGAATCTCAACACCTGGCTGCTGCAGCAGGGGTATGTAGTCCTCAAAGACCCGAACAGCACCCTGCATGAACGCGAGAAGAACTTTTTGAATGTGGATTGGTCCAAGACCAGAGCCTACGCCGTGGGCCTCAATGGACTGTACATCAATCTCAAAGGGCGGGAAAAGGAAGGCTGCGTGGAGCCGGAAGTTTATGAGGCGTTGCTGGCGGAGTTGAGAGCAGGCCTGCTGGCGATGGAGGATCCCAAGACCGGCGGGCATCCGGTTTCGCAAGTGGTCATCCCACCCCACGAGTTTCATGGGCCTCTCAAAGCGGACGGACCGGATATTATTGTGGGGTATAATTGGGGCTACCGGGTATCATGGACCAGCCCGCTGGGGCAGTTCCCCCCGGTATTGATCGAAGAAAATCACGACGCCTGGAGCGGGGATCATTGCATCGATAACCGCCACGTGCCGGGGATTCTGGTAACCAATCAGAAGATTATCATGGAGCATCCCGCCTTGTATGACCTGACCATCGCGGTATTGGATCAGTTTGGGATTCCACCCCAGCCAGGGATGATTGGAAAGAATTGTTTGGAGAAAACAGGGTAAAAAACAATGGGCAGTTGGGCTGGTGGGCTACGCGCCTACGGCGCTTTGAGCCCACCCTACGAAGCCAATTGGCATACGTAGTAAATGATTCTTCCCCAGCGCTGAAAGTGCGCCCCTTGGATAGCGAAGGGGGGAATCCCCGAAAGGGTTGGAATCCTGGAGCGATGCCGTACCAGCCCAAAAAACAGTGGGCAGTGAAGGCCAGGGGATGTGGGGAGATTGCGTTAAAGCGAGGCAAGTGCGGGAAGATCAGATCATTCAGGAAAGAGGACACCATGCTGTTTGGATCGTATGTGAAAGTCGATAAGGACCTATTGCGGAAAATCAAGATGTACTCGGAGTTGGCGGGGTATTCGTGCGTAGAAGAATTTGTCAATCACGCGCTGGAAAAAGAAATCGCCCAGTTGGAAGACGCCGAATCCGAGGAAGAAATCAAAAAACGGCTGAAGGGCTTGGGATATATCTCCTGACAGGCACAGTGAAATGATCACACTATTGGATATCTGGAATGCGCTCCTCACCAGCCTATTCGCTGGGGTTTTTGGTCTGTTTCGACTCGCGGGGCTGGCGGGATCGCTTTGGCTTTTCTCCATCCTGGCGGGGATCGGGATGCTGTGGCTCTTTGGGCGGCTATCCAACCAGGCGCGCATCAAGAAGTTGAAGAACCAGATGCAAGCCGAGATCATCGCGATCCGCCTGTTTCAGAACGATCTGGGGGTGCTGTTCAAAACCCAGCTGCGGGTGCTGATGAAAACCGGGGTGTATTTGCGTTATACCGCCACACCGATGCTCATTCTGTTCGTGCCGCTGCTCTTTCTGCTGATTCAGTTTAACCTCTTCTACTCTTATACCCCCTTGGCGGTGGGACGGGACGCGGTGGTGACGCTGAAACTGGCGGATGACTCCCTGTTTCGCCAATCCGTCCCCGTGACCCTGCAAGCGCCCGCATTCGCCTCGGTCGAGACCGAACCCATTTGGATTCCGACGGAAAAAGCGATTGCCTGGCGCATCCGGGGCGACATGCCTGGAACCGGAAAGTTATCCATTACAATCGATGGGCAAGAGATTGGCAAAGAACTGGTGGTTGGGGATACACCTGGCCGGGTATCCCCCCTGCGAACGCGACAGGGGCTGGATTTGCTCCTCAATCCAGGGGAGCGCGCCTTGCCCAGCACATTGCCGGTTAAATCGGTTCAGATCACCTACCCTCCCCGTGATATCCCTCTGGCGGGTTGGAACATCCATTGGATCATCCAGTTTTTTATCCTATCCCTGTTGGCAGGGTATCTTTGCAAAGGCTGGCTTAAGGTTGAATTTTGAGTTCATCCTCCATAAAAAACAAAAATCCCGGACGGAGAAATTGCCTCGTCCGGGATTTTTTTATTTGCTCTCGGATCAATCCGCCAAGGTCAGTTTGAAGAATTTCGATTCATAAGGCTTCAGAGTGATGGTGGAGAGATCGGGGATCAGCACGTCTTCAACCACAGTCACCTCATCCGCGCGCTGGATACGGCGGTTGCCGATCCATTCGGACGCAGGCAGGGTAGTGGTCTTACCGGCCACTTCGCGGAGATGGACGATGAGGCCCTTGCCGTAGCGGGCGGGGTAAGCCTGGACCAGGGTGATCGAGCCACAATCGTAGCCCAACGCCGACAGAGTCAGCGGGACGTGGGTCTCTTGCCCATGACTGGGGGGGAAGACGCGGGTTACCATGGGAATGCGGGCACCCCAACCCAAGCGGACGGCGGCGGTGTTGCTGGTATCGGTCGTTGTGGTGAGGGTGTAGCGCCAGTGGAACTCGCCCTCCTGCATGGCGCGGAAATTAGTGAACCAATAGTTGTTCATCACCCACGAGAACAGATAGGGTTTCTCTGGCCGCGCGATTTCCTGCCATTTACCCAGGTTGAAATCCCCGAATTGCACCAGGGGGACCTGGCCACTAACAAAGATGGTCTGGCTATCCTGGCCGCGGACCGCCGCGAAGTTCTGGATGGTCTGCCAATCCGAGCTGGAGCGCTCAATCTGATCGACACCCGGCGTGACATACCCACCCTGGGCTTCGTAAACGATTTTCGCTTCGGGCTGGTGGAAGGGGAATGCAATATAGACCCCTTCTGGCTGGGTGATGGGCTTTTTGCGCAGGGAGAAGAGAAAATCGATCCGCTTGGCGTGGTTGAAGAGGCGGATTTCGCAATGCAGGGCATTGGGATTGATACCGCCCTCGGCATCGCCGGCGATCACTAGGCTTTGCCACAGCGGGCCATCCGTACCCGGTTTGATGGAGACGTTGGTCAAGGAGGTGCGCTGGAAGGCGTTTTGATTCAATACCCGATCATTCGGGTGAGATTCGTAGACAACCTGGGCCAGGTTCCAGCCGCTGGCGGTATCGACCAATTCCTTGCCAGTTTCTTTATCGACCAAGCTGGAGATGGAGCCGGTGAGGGGATCCATGCGCAGGGTGTAGAACGGATTTTCCAGTCCAGCGGTGTCCTGGATTTCGGGAAAGGCCTTGGTTTCTTCCAGATCGCTGGCTTCGATGCGCAGGGTTTTATAGCCCAGGGCGGGGACATCGCTGACCCAGAGGGCCCAGTAGGAGCCTTCGCTGCGGCTGCGAATCAATTGGGTGGGCACGGCTTGGCCGGTGGCGGTATCGATGATCTGGAAGCGCTTGCGCAGGGGCAGCATTTCGTGATCGATGAAGAGTTCAATGAGGCCGGAGCGTTCCCAGTTCAGGGTATTCACAACCGAAATGGTTGGTTTTTCGGCGCGGGGCAGATATTCCTGGAGGATCCCCATTGCTTCTTCCCGCAGCATTCCGGCTTTTTTGACGGCTTCCCAAGCGTAGGAGGATTTTTCGCCCCATTGCACCATGCTGTTTTCGGCCATGGGGTCGCTGATGCTTTCGGCGGCGCCATAGGTGTGTTCATCGTAGAAGAGCAACTGTTCCTGCACGGCATCCACCCGTTTCATCGCATCGTCGGGAAGCGTGGCGCCGAGGGTGGCCGCCATGGCCAGGAGGATCTGGCTGCTTTCCAGGTTGACGTGGGTATCGCGGGCCGCGGCTGTTTCGCGGGCGGCGGAGCCGAAGCCATCGGTCCACCAATCCGGCCAGGCTTGGCGGTAGGTAGGGAGATCGTCCGCGTGGTTTTGAGCGACGTAGTCCAAGAATTCCTGCGCGGTGGCGATGCGGAGTTGGGGCCAGGCGTAGGTTTTGTTCCATTCCTTGACCATATCGCTGCTGATCATCGCCGGAGGTGAGTTATCAGTGTGGTATCCAGAAAACTGGACGCTGACGCGGTCGAAGGGGTAGCCGCGTTCATCCAAACTGGCCAGATACCCCAGCAGGCCATCGCGAAAGGGGGCAACCTGTCCATCGTGGATGCCCCAGAAATTGCCGAAGTGGTAGTGATCCGCGCGGTAAGCCAGGATGCGTTTGCCGGAGGGAGATTCCCACCAGAAGGTGGTGGGATAATCGAACGGCAACAGGGAGCGTGTTTTGTTGATGCCCATGCTGAGGTACTCAATCCCCAGATTGTGGAAATAATCGACCAGGCACCAGGCAGCGCCGTTCACATCGTTCTGCAGGGCTGTGCGGACGGGCAGGTTGAACTGTTCCTTGAAAGTTCGCAGGGGTTGCAACGAGGCGGCCAGCGAGCTTTCGGTCGCGGTTTCGGCCATGTTGAGGTACATGCCCGCCAGTTCGATCCGTCCTTCGGCAACCCGCTGCTTGAGGCGTTGAATTTGGGCGGCGGGACGGCGTTTGAGGTATTCATCCACGGCCCAGGCAACTTCGCAGGTCCAGCGGAACTTGGCATGGTCTGGATAGGCATCGGTCAAATCGCAATAATCGAGGGCATAGTCGATATAGCGCAGGTGTTCAGGCAGAATTTCGGTTTGAGGCCGGGTGTAGCCGATATCGGTATGAACATGCTGAACCAGGTAGATGGTCCACTTTTTGGGAGAGGGCAGAGTTTGTGTGGGTAATTTCTGCTGCCCCAGCGAGGAGAGGAAAGTGATCTCGACCGGGCCTTCCACGGGGGGGATGGCGAATTCCAGTTTGTGCTTGCCTGCTTCCAGATCCCCCAGACGGAGTTCGTGGGCTTGATCCCAGGCGGACGATTCGATCCGAATCACCCCATCCTTGAGGGTTTGGGCATAGAATTCGGCCTGGAGTTGGTACATTTCGCCGCTCTCGGTTTTGGTAACGAGAGGGGAGAGGGTAAACGTCGTCTCAGATATCAGGGGCGTGGCAGACTGTGGTTCCGCCAAGACAGGGAGGCAGAGGCCAAGGATGGCCAGCCAGATCAGGGTAAAGCGCTTCATAAGCGAATCCTTTCCAACAATGATTTGAGTGCGATCTTACCAGAAGGGGAAGCGGGGGGAAAGACGGACAAGGAGGGGGAAACCAAAAGACGCTCTGGCACCGAAGGAACCAAAAGCGTCTTTGATCATACCCGTCATTCATGGATCAGAGAATCAATGTGCGCAAATATACTCAGGAGTAATGAATAATTCCCCTTCCAAAAATCCCAGTGCTTCATACGCGCCACGGAGGGTTTCCAAGGCATCTTCCACCACGCGGCGATGGGGAAACAAGGCGGCATCGCGCGTGCATGCTTTGATTACGGCATTTTTTTCGAGCCGCATACCCCGGTTGACGAAGAGGGTGTAGATGAACATCAGGCGGTTGCGCATAGCTTCGTCATTTTCATAAACCAGGGCTTGTTTGAGGGGGGTGAGGATTTGTTCGCGTTCTTCCATGGTGCCCGGATCGAAACTCGAGGTGACTTTGCTCGCGATTTCATCCTTGGCCAGTTGCAGCAGGTAGGCCAGTTGTTTGTCCGAGAGCGGCTTTCGGCTCCGCGCAAAGCGGCGCAGCCCGTGGTTCAACGCCCGGGACAGGACTTCCTCGCTGATCCCATAGCCATAATGGCTGGAGTGAAGGTTTTTGAAGTAGCCTGCCAGGGACTGAATGGACCGAACCACCTTTTCGTACGCATAGTTGGCATGTTTGCGGGCGAATGATTTCGCCACTTTTTCTTCGATCCGCCAGTGTTCCATCAAGTAGCGTCGTAATTTTTCCCGCCGCATGCTTTCTTCGGGAGAGATTCTACGCCGCTTCCGCTTAACCGGATTGACTCCATTCGATACCACCATTCTTCCATACTCCTTCTTGCCGATGTATGTTTAACTCAACCCTAAAGAAAAAAATAAACAGTGTTGATCCCGTTTTAGAATCGGTGATCCAAAGACCACTGGTGCAAACACTCCTTTCTCAAGGAAACACCGCATCTCCTTCCCGCCAAGGATGGAAATGAACCATCCGGTTTTGGAGACCGAGAAGCGGGGCGTTTCCAAGTTTATGCTTGGTCTTATCGGCCAACCCCTAAAACAAGCCAAATCAGAGACCAACCAACGTCTCAAAAATGGAATTGGCCCCTATCATACCAAAGGATCGAAAGAAAAGTCAACAATTTTTTTCACTTTTTTTTCGTCTTTACTCAGGGGTATATTTTTTGCCACATCCACGAACTGGAAGAGAAAAAAGTGGGGGAGTTTGCCAATTCCCACTTATTTCCGTTTATTGATGAAGTACCATTGGAGAGATGGGATCAAAAGGAGTTCCATAGAGCACACCTGATGGAATGCAAATCCATTGCTTTTTCTGGATCATGGAATGGAAGTGAATACCATGGCAGAGTACAAGATCAATAAACTTCACGCGTGCCTGGATAAAGAAACCCAAATCGTCTTTTTTGCCTCCATGATCAGCCGCCGAGGCTCCCTGGTGGATATGCGGAGTTCGTCACCGGTTCGAAAGGGCACGCTGTTGGTGCTGATGCCGATTGAAGAGGATTGGGATGGCAAGCCGATTCAATCCTTTCAAATCACCCAGTCGCCTCACGGGTTCGAGGCGACCGTGCACCGGATCGGGGGCCGGGGAGAGTTTCAACTTCGGCTTTTATCCGAGGCGGAGCAGAATTTTATGTCCCGGTTCAAGGCGGCCCAGATGGGGATCGCCCAGATCGAGGCGGAGGTTAGCCGCGCCGGCCTGGTTTCGACCTTGCGCTTGACCGGGCAGTTGGGAGTGGAAGCAGTGGGGCTGGTTCAAACCGAGTTGCGCAAGATTTCGGAGCGCTTGGTGTTGATCGATCTCAGTCCGTTGGAATCGGTCAACCGCGCCGCCCTTGCCATGCTAACCATCTTGATGAAGGAAGAGAAACCCCACCGTCATTTTGCCTTGTTAACCCAATCCAACAGTGAAATCGAAGAAATCCTCAGCGATTCCAAGATCACGACGGTATCTCAAGTCTTCACAAACCGGGAATCGGCTGTAACGTACCTCTTGCAAGAAGACTTGGATTGATTACTCTTAATCAGCCAAGATTCGGCGAGAACGAAGAACACCTATCTTTCCTACCA
>JAVFAP010000042.1:0-12944 GCA_034002445.1 bacterium
GTTGACGCCTTTGAATTTGACATCCTTGACGTACCAAACCGCTTCTTTCCATTTGCCACTTCCGGCGAGAGTGGTCCGCTTATCGCCCGGATAGAAGGCTAACGCGTCGCCCGCGGTGACATAGACTTCCGGACCAAAGACCGTACCGGCCAGGGCGGGGTCATCATAGTATTCCGCCACGAGTTTCACCCGCGTGCTAGGCTGGCTGGTAGGGCCGAAATGTTCGTTGAGAATTTCCCAGTTGACGTAGATATCACGGGCGCCTCCGGTCCCATCATCCATGGCGGGACGCGCGGCTTTGCGTTTGTCGTTGGCAGGGCCGATATTTTCGGATTCGACAATTTCCTGGTCACTGCCGGGATCTCGGTAGATATTCAGCCCATTGGTAACCCCTTTATCCATATCCCATTCTGCCACATTGGGGTACAGATCAGGATTGAATTCCACGGTATGAGTGGCGTTGATCACTTCGGGTTCGCCGAACGCGCCTTCTGGCCCAAACGCAACCGCACGGAAAATGACGTTGCTCACTCGCTCAAAGCGAATGGTGCCGCCATTCACGCCGCCGTATTCCCCACCCGTGGGAATCGGGCTTACCACCATATCATTGCCAGCCCATCCCCCGGAGTTATCGATACGAAAGAGCCGCCATTCAAATTTATCGGTCAGGGATTCGAAGGTAAAGCCACCGATTCCATGGAGGTTCCCCAAAACGCCCAGCAGAAATCCGACATCGTTTTTGATCGATTCCGCGCTGGCAAAATACTGGACCAGCACATCGATCACAGGAACATCAGGCCAAACCCAGTAGCCTTCATCGCGGACATTGAAATAATTGGAAGTCGCGCGTTTGGCAAAGACGCCGCCGATTTCGACATCTTCATTGGTTTGATCGCCGCCACTCAAGATGGTCAAGGTGGGTAAAAAGTCGCCTCCCTTGCCAGCGGGAATCGCGTCGGTCAGGAAATCATCCGCACTCCAAAAGTGGATTTCTTGGGAGAAATCCGTGTCCGGCGGCCAGGATTCGGTATCTAACGCTTGGGCGTAGCCAAGCCCAGCAACGAGCATCATGACAGTGATAGCCATTCCAAATCTCTTCATTCTTTATTCCTCCATGCATATTGATATGAATTTCTTATACACCTGTGTTCCGGCCAAGGCCGGCTTATCTTTTTGAACCCACTTTAAACTGGTTTATTGACCTCCTTTCCCCGCGAACTCAGCGCTCTGTATTGCTGGAACAAGATCCCGGACCGATTCGCGTTCCACAAAGGTCACAGGGATCAAGATGTCCCGCGCTTTATGAGAAGGGTTCTGGATTACACGCAGCAATTCCCGAACCGCTTCGTTCCCCATTTTTTCCAAATCCTGATGTACCGTGGTTAAGGGCGGGGTCAGCAAAGCACTGAATTCCAAATCATCGAATCCGACCACACTGATATCCTGGGGCACCCGGATTTGATTGGCGCGAAAAAAGTCGAGCAAGCGCCGCGCCACCAGATCATGAATCGCAAAGATGGCCGTCGGCTGGCTGGCCGACTGGAAACGGCGGAGCAATTTGCGTTCAAAATCGCCTTCGATTTCTTGGTAATACAGCAAAATTTCGACAGATAAATGCCCTTGTTTGCCTAGTCCGGCGATGCGGTCGTCGGTGTTGGTGTTGGTGCAATGGGTAACGACCAAGACATCCCGATGGCCCTTATGTTGCAAGTAACGGCCAATCCAATCGCCTCCGCTCAGGTTGTCGCTGCGGACTACCGAGGCGCGCACATCCTTGACGGGGATATCGACAAAGACAAAGGGAAGGTTGCGTTTTTGGATCTCCTCACAAATGCGGTAATTCACTTCATCGAAGGGATTCATGGCTAAGGGGCGAAAGAGCACCCCATCCGCATGTTGGTCGGCAAAGTGGTTGATGGATTCAAGCGCACATTCCAGCGAACTGCCGGAATTGTTGACAATGGTGGAGTAGCCAAATTTGGTGGCCATGGAGGTGACACTCTTGATCAAACCGGGTTGCACACCCCCGGCGGCGTCACGCATCAAAAAGGCGAGCAGACGGCTCGCTTGCCCATATTTGGAGAGTGGCGCTCCCCCGTTTTGAGAAACAAATGTACCCCGCCCCCGGATTTTGATCAGCGCACCCGAATCCACCAGTTTTTGATAGGCTTGCCGAACTGTGGCCCGGCTGACACCGATGTGCTGAACCAATTCATTTTCAGACGGAGCCTGCGTTCCGGGCAGAAAAACGCCTGCATGAATCTGCTCTTCCATCCAATCTTTTAATTGAATGTACAAGGGAATTCCGCTTTGCGGATTCAATTCCACGGATCGCAGAGTCAAGCCCATTCTTTCCTTCCCCAAAAGGAATCCACCAAACTGAAACGAAGGCTGAGGTGTCTACTTGTAAGGACAAGTTATAATATTTCTAACCATCTGTCAATCGAAAAATGAAAAGAAAAATTTGGCAAGCCTTGCCTCCCTGGCTGCCCAAATTTCAAAGAAAACGGGAGTACATGCAAGATTTGAAACAATTTAAACAAACAATGGCTAACTTGATAATATTAAATATGTTATGCAAATCTTAAGTGAACGTGATCGCCCAGGGGACGCCAGAGATGGGGGTTGGAAGAGACAAAATGGACCAGTGAAGGACAGCCGACCGCGGCCGCGATATGGGAAACGCCGCTATCGTTCCCGATGTAGGCATCCGCGAGAGAGAGAAACGCGGTCAACGCCGCCAGGGAGGGATTGGAGAACAGGGCGTAGGTTTTATCGAGGGGAATGTGGCACAGAAACCCATTGACAGCCTCTTCATCCGCAGGGCCTTGAATCAAGACAATCTGGAGTTGGAGATTCTGGGTTTGGTTTTGGAGCAACTCATAAATCTGAGGAAAAGGGGCAATTTTCTTGGGGCTTCCCGCTCCGACATGGAGCGCGAGCACAAAATGGTTGTAAAATACGATCCCCTTTTCGGCCAGGTGAATTTTCATCGAGTGGATTTCTTGCTCATCCAACGGCAACCGAGGGATGGGGGGATTTTTTATGGGGAGGATCGATTCGATGGCGCGATGATAATGCTGGGTGATATGATCCATGCTTTCTTCAGGTGGCAACGCCGGCCACGGGAAGATCCGTTGGTCTGGCCGGACCTGGAGCCGTCGGTGGAGGATTTCTCCCGCGGAGGAATACCAGACGATGATATCGAACTGGCTGAGATAGGCGGTCAGCCCAGCGTCAATCGGGCCGGTGCCAAAGAGCGTTTCCAGCCTCAGCGTTTCTGCGGAACGAGCCCGGTCCGCGAAGCCATCACCCACCAGCAGTTCCATCCGCTCCTGGATGCCCAGCAGTTCGATCTCCGCATGGGGGATGGATGTCTTGATGCTCTGAATCACGCTGGAAAGCAGCACCGTATCGCCGACCGCGCCGGTACGGTAAATCAACCATTTTTCCTTGGCAAAAGCCATGGCACCTACACCCCTTCTTTATTCTCGGGTGGAATGAAACGGCAGATCACTTTGTTATTGAATTCGTACAAGGGTATCAAAAATTCGGGTTCCAGTTCCTCCCAAGCAATGGCGTACGGCGTGCGTGGATAGGGTTTGACAATGTGCGTGACGCCCGCACGTTCCAACAACCGGGCCACATGACCGATGGCGGGATCGTCCCGACAGGGTTCCAAAAAGGGAATGTAGCCGTGTTTGGTCCCATAAATTGTTTTGCGGTGAACCGGATAGCCCAATCCTAACACAAACGCGTCCCGTGGTAAATTCTGGTTGGCCCAATTATCCAGGGGATAGGTGGGAAAATGGTTCTGCAGAAAGGCATCGCGCTGGGCTTGGGTGACGCGGGGCAGAAGGCTTTCGTTCAGCTGATCCAACTGAACCGCGCGGTACCACAGGGCATTGAGCAGCAGGAGGGCGGCAAGCCCGGGGACAAGCCCCCGTTTCCAATCGGACACGGTACGGAGGCGGTCTTCGAAAATGACGTACAGCATGCTTAATGGAACGGCAAGCAAGGCCAGTGTAGTAAAACAAAAGCGGCCATCCATATTGTTGGAGCCGGTCAGGAATAGGCTGAACGAGAGGAGGATATACAGGATAAGCCCATACAGGGCGGGGTGATTTTTTTGATCCGGATTCAACCGATGCGCCCAGGGGCAAAGCAAGAGGGCGATACCGCCCAATAGAAGGATGTTGTTGCCTTCCAATAACAAGTTGCCAATCCGTTGGCTAACATAGTTCAACAGGCTCAAGCCGCACAATGTGCCGGGTTCAGGGGCATGGCCCGCGATAAAGGCGTAGGCATCCAGAGCGGCGGGGGTATGCGCTCCGAAGAGGGTGGGAAAGAAAGGGTACATCGGGTTGGCGGTCCACAGGGTGTTGTACGCCAGCCAAGGGAGGACGGGCAGAACGACAAGAAGCAGCAAACCCAGCCCCTGCACCCAGTTGAGGCGGGCGGCGCGCAACGTGACCCAACCAAGCAACAGAAGATAGGGCCCGGCGAAGATCAGCCAGGCGGTGTATTTCGTGCCGATCGCCATGCCGGCAAACAGGGCGGATAGCGCCAGCGAAGCTAAGGCAGATTGGCGTGCCGCGTTTCTTTGCCAAGCCTCAAAGAGCATGAGGAGAGCGAGCAGTTCCCAGAAGGAACGGATGAGATCGACATAGGCGGCCGTGCTTAGAAAGCCGAAGAGGGGAATGGTCCCCGCGCAGAACGCAGCCATCCAGCCGATGCGAGCCCCGCCCAGGCGGGACGCGATCGCGGCGATGGCGCCCAGGCAGCCGCAACCGAAGATAAAATGGATGAGTTTGGCTATCGAATCATTCCCGACGGCTAAGGCCAGGACATACAGAATCTCACCGTTTTTGGGCATGTAGGTGAAGACATGCCAGGGCATCTCGATAATCTGGCCAAAGGCCAAGTAGGTGTTGGGTATGGAGAGATGGTAGTCGTAGGTGTCATGGCGGGTTTCGGGGGTCATCACCGTGCCCAGGCATAGCAGGAGGAGGAGGACAGTCCCCCATCGCAAACCACGTGACAGTCCATCCGACGAAGCCCCTGCGGCACGCAGTGCATGGAACAGGGAGAAAGAGCGAACCACACCCAGGCAAACCCACAGCAGCCAAAGGAGCCAGAGCATCCAGGGGACAAACCCCACAAGCGATCCGGTGAGAATGAGGACAAATGTAAGAAAAACGAGCCCCAGCCCCATCCGCACCACGAAGGGAAAGCTGGGTATGGGAAAGCCAAAGCGTGCTACAATCCATGAGCCAATGGATTCACTGCCGGCACTGAATCCCAAGCCAGATAAAACAAATAAAACAAGATGAATCAACTTCCGCCCTCCTTGGTTTGCATCTATTCTGAGCGTGGAAACAGGGAAGAAAAAAATCATCAATCCGTGGGAGCCCCTCTGCCAAGGGGAGAGGGGGAAACACCCCTCCACACCAGAAATTCCCCCTGATATCGGATGTAGAATAAATGGAATTTTCGATTATTCTACAGGCAACAGAGTAATTTTCATGGGAAATTTTCCATGGGCAAGGAAGCAGAGTATGCATCTGACGTTTTTGTTTGATAACGATATTCTTGGTCACCAGCCCTTGGGGCCTTCGTATATATCCGCCGTGTTAAAAGAGAATGGGTACCAGGTCAGCGCGATCAACATCGATGAGGGGCGCTATCTGGAGCAGATCGCGGCACTAAAGCCGGATGTCATCGCCTCCTCGATCACCTCGGGGCAAAGCAGCCGCTTCCTCAAGGTAAACCGGGAGATCAAGGCGATGCATCCCTGTATGTCTCTCTACGGCGGCCCGCATCCCACCTTTTTCCCCGACATGATCCAGGAAGAGGGGGTGGATGTAATCTGTACGGGCGAGGGCGAGTACCCAACCCTGGAACTGATGAACCGGCTGCGGGACAAGAAAGACTATACCGATATTCCCAGCCTCTCGTTCAACATCAAAGGCGAGATCATCCGCAACGACAACCGCCCCTTCATCCAACAGGCGGCGCTGGATGCCCTGCCCTTCCCGGATCGTGAACTGATCCGCCCCTTCCCCGTATGGAAACAACGGACAGGATTCATCACCGCAGGCCGGGGCTGCCCCTACATGTGTTCGTTTTGCTTCAATCATGTCTCCATGAAGACCCAGGATGGACGTTGGACCCGACTGCGCAGCCCGGAAAATGTGATCGAGGAATTGCTTTGGCTGAAAGAAACATACAAGGTGATTCTGATCCATTTTCAGGATGACACGTTTATTTTGAACAAGCGCTGGCTGAACGAGTTCATGCCCCTGTACCAGGACCAGGTGGGGCTGCCCTTCGTGTGCAATGTCCGCGCCGACCTGACCGACGAGGACTTGGTGCGGCAACTCGCGCAAGCGGGATGCTGCCGGGTGGCGATGGGGATCGAGAGCGGCAGCGACGAACTGCGGATGAAGATTCTGGCGAAAAAGACAACCAACCAGCAGATTCACCATGCCTGCGATCTGTACAACCAGTATGGTATCAAGATCATGGGGCAGAATATATTTGGCGCCCCGGGCGAAACGATCGAGAGCGCGATCTCCACGGTGGATATCAACATCCGCTGCAAGACCCATATCGGGATGTTTTCGTTCTTTACCCCTTACCCAGGCACCAAGTTGGCCGAACTGGCCGCCAAGGAAATGAATTTTACCTTGGACATGAACGACATCCCCTATGGGTACTACGATCACCTGCCGTCGTGCATTACCATGAAGGACCGCGAAATCATCGAGAAAATTGGGCAATGCGCCCAACTCTTTACCAGTTACCCGCGGGTGTGGACAGTGGCGAAACTGTTGATCCACCTCTTCCCCCGGCCGCTGACGTTGATGTTCTTGAACTGGCTGTATGGCATCAAAAAGGATCTGTACAGAAAAGCGCAGATCGGTCTGCCCTCGATATGGCATCCCCCCAAATTTGTGGTCGAAGCGATGCGAGAACAGCCGGACATCCCCGTCCAGCCGGTGCGGCGGGCGCAAGCCCAGACCAAGGCAGCATAAAAAGCCACAGCGTGTCAGTGGACTGATTAGAACAAGAGTTTCACCTCATCCCAGGGTGGAACTCTTTTTGTTTCCTTTGTTTGCTATCGGAATCAAAGCGGTCTACACTACTTAAGCACAAAAATCCGGCCCAGGCGGCAGCGAGAGGAAGAAATCCATGAACGTTCTGGTGGTGTATTGCCATCCCAATCCCCTCAGTTTCAACCAAGCAATTTTGGAAACCACAGTAGAGCTGTTAAAAGAGCAAGGGCATGTGGTGCATATCCGCGATCTGTATGCGCTTTCGTTCAACCCGGCACTCGGCCCGACCGATTTTCAGGCGTTTCAATCCGGGCAAATTCCTCCGGATATCGCGATCGAGCAGGAGGAAATCCGTTGGGCGAACCGGCTGGTAGTGATCCATCCCATCTGGTGGACGAACATGCCCGCATTGCTGAAAGGGTATATCGACCGCGTACTGTTTCATGGCTTCGCTTATACCTACGTGGATGGCCAGCCCAATGGCTTGCTGACCGACAAAGAGGTGATCATCATCAATACCAGTGGCACCCCCAATGAAATATATCAGCAATCCGGGATGCATGACGCCATCCGGGCGGCCAGCGATGTGGGGGTCTATCAGTTCTGCGGGATCAAAGTTTTGGCACATCTCTTCTATGGAGCCGTCCCCCATGTAGATGACCAGACACGGAAAGGGTACCTGGAGGAGTTGCGAGAAGAACTCATCCGGCTGGGATGAGCAAGAAATCCGGGTGGCTTGACTCGAAGGGCGCGGATTGGCGCCCTTTTTTGGTATGTGTCGATTGAAAAGTGGTTGAGAGTTGATAATCTTTATTAATGGTTCCTACCAATTACTCTTGTTGAGGAATTTCTGGCAATGCCCAAAAAACACTATAAACGATTACCAAAAAAACGCCCGGAGACCAATCCCGCTTACGGCTTAGCCACCCGCGCGGTGCATGCCGCCGAAACCCGCCAAAAATACGCAGATGCGATTACCACACCCATCGTTCAGACCTCGACCTTTACCTTTGAAAACAGCCAAGCCATCGAGGATTTTACCAAAAAAGGCGCCGATCACTTCGAGTATGCCCGCTACGGCAACCCGACCGTGGATATCGCGGAAGGCCGCTTGGCGGATTTGGAAGGAGCCGAAGATTGTGTGGTGTTTTCTTCGGGGATGAGCGCCATCACCACCACCATCCTGTCTTTGGTCCGCAGCGGGGATCATATCGTCATCACCGATGACAGTTACAAGAAGACCCTGGAGTTTTGCCGTTCGTATCTCAAGCAATTTGGGGTGGAATGCACCATCGTCCCATTTGGGGATTATGAGGCCCTGGATCGATCCATCCAAAAGAATACACGCTTCATTTTTTCTGAATCACCCACCAACCCGTATCTCAATATCTTTGACCTAGTCAAACTGAAAGCCATCGCGCAAAAACACAATGTCTTAACCTTGATCGACAGCACCTTCAGCACGCCTTACAACCAGCGGCCGCTGGAGTTTGGAATCGACCTGGTGCTGCAAAGTTGCACCAAGTACCTGGCCGGCCATAACGATATCCTGGCGGGGGCGGTGCTGGGACGGCAAGACTTGATCGACCAAATTCGCGATCTGCATAAATCGATGGGGGGAACGATCGATCCCCACTGCTGCTACTTGCTTCTGCGTGGAATGAAGACCTTCCCTCTGCGTGTCGCCCGGCAAAATGAAACGGCGCTGGTGGTGGCGCGGTTTTTGGAAAACCATCCCAAGGTCAAGCGGGTGTACTATCCGTTTTTAGAAAGTCATCCCCATCACGCCATCGCCAAGGAGCAGATGCGTGGCGGCAGCGGGGTGGTGACGTTTGAGATCAAGGGCAATCTCAGCACCTCCAAGCGTTTCCTGGATGCCTTACGCTTGTGTTTCATTGGCCCCAGTCTGGGCGGGGTGGAGACACTGATCACGCACCCGGCCCTGGTCAGTTATTATGATTATACCAAGAAGGAAAGAGAGGAACTGGGCATCAGCGATACCCTCTTCCGGCTGGCGGTGGGGATCGAAGAATGCAGCGATATCATGGCGGATTTGGAAAATGGCCTGGCCCAGATCTAAGGAGCTCTCTTTTCCGCCATCCGAAATCTGACTAGGGAATTCTGGAAAGCCAGGTACACTATGTAAACCTTTATAAAAAGGCAATGATACCGAATTGAAATCCGAAAGGAAAAATTATGAACCGTCTTCCATTCAAAATCGTGTTTTTGGGGTTGGTTGTGGTGCTGGGTTGGGCAGTTGGAACCGCCATGGCCGTCGAGGGGTGGGTTACCGATTTTGCCAAGGCCAAGGAAACCGCCGTGAAGGAAAAGAAAGACCTTCTCGTCAATTTCACCGGTTCGGACTGGTGTCCCCACTGCATCAAACTGCGTGACAATGTGTTCACACAAAAAGGGTTTCTGGACACGATCCCCTATAAATTTGTCCTCGTGACCTTGGATTTTCCTAAGGATGATTCCAAACAATCCGAAGCGGAAAAAACACAGAATCAACAGTTGCAAGAACAGTATTCCGTGTCTGGCTTTCCGACCATCTTCATGATGGATGCGCAAGGCAAGCCATTTGGGATGAACGTCGGCTACAGTAATGAAACCGCAGAAGAATATGCCAAAAACCTGTTGGATCAACAAGCAAACCGGGTCAAGCGTGATGAACTGATGGCGAAAGCCGGGAAAGCCAAGGGAGAAGAAAAGGCCAAATTGATCGATGAAGCCCTTTCTTTACTGGATGAAGAGATCGTAATGACCTATTACCAGGATCAATTTCCCGCCATTATCGAGGCCGACAAGGACAACAAAGCGGGCCTGAAAGAGAAATACGAAGGAATTCTTCGTGCGGAAGAACTGGCGAAAAAAATCAATGCCATTCTGGTTCCGACACAGGGGGATGGGGAAAAGATGAAGGAAGCGATTCCGAAAATCAGCGCCCTCATGACCGACAAATCCAGCAACGCGGAAAAGTTCCAAGTTCTGTACTACCGTTCCATCCTCAAATATCAAACCAAGGATACCACTGGTGCCAAGGCGGACCTGGAAGCCTGCTTGAAAGTCGCCACCGACGATGAAAAATCCGAACAAATCAAGACAATTCTGACCCGTTTCTTTGCAGATGCCGAATAATCCATCCTCGCACACCAAGCCCGGAAGGCGGACACCGCGGTGTCCGCCTTTCCTTTTTGGGGAATGCCCAAAACCGAAACTCGCGGGGATTTCCGCATCCGCAGGTTCTCACCACACCTGGAGGAAGTCAGAATAATACGGTAGTCTTGAATACCGAGTACATCAGATTGGATAGGAGAACAGTAGAATGCGAAGTGGGTATGGATTGTTGTTTCTGCCGATCATGCTGTTGTATGGGCTGGGGAGCGTGGCAGACGAAGCAGGACCCGTCGCCTGGCTGCATGGGACGGACCTGTTCCGCCCACATAACGATCCCGACGACCATTGGGATTTGGCCTGCGCTTACGCCCTGGCTTATCGTGGAGAAGTGGATTTGCGCGCGGTGCTGATCGATGCGCCGCCGGACAGAAATCCCCAATACAATCCCGATATCCATGCCGTCAGCCAATTGAATCTCCTCACCGGGCTATCTGTTCCGGTCTTGGTGGGCAGCCCTGGCGGCGAAAGTGCGGCATCCAGCCGGGAAATCCGGGCAATCCTACGGGTACTGGAAGAATCACCCCGCCCCATGGTCATCCACGTGATTGGCTCCTGCCGCGATATCGCCCTGGCGGGCCAGGCCGCTCCAGACCTGTTCGCGAAAAAGTGCAAAGCGATTTACCTAAACGCCGGTACCGGCTCCCCCGATCCCGCCAAGGCCGCTCAGATGGAGTACAATGTCGCCCTGGACCCCGCCTCGTATGCGGCGATGTTTTCCCTGCCCTGCCCCATCTACTGGATGCCCTGCTTTGAAGAAATCGGAGATTTGGGGCAGTTGGAAGTCCGGGCGTACGGAACTCACTACAAATTCCAGCAAAAAACCATCCTACCCCATCTCTCGGCAGGACTTCAAGCGTATTTTGCCTATATGTTCGGCCAGTTTCTCGACCACAACTGGTACCATTATCTGGAACAAGATCCAGATTCCCGCCTCATCCTGAACGCGGGCGAAGCCACCCGGCATATGTGGTGCACAGGGGGATTTTTCCATGCCGCCGGCTACGGAATCAACGCGCAGGGGGAACAAATCCCCTCTGATGATGCGAGTTCCGTATTCCAGTTTGAACCCATCCAAATGACCTGTACGCCCGATGGGGTAACTCATTGGCAGCCCGCGACCGAGAGCAACCGTTTCCTCTTCCACATTCAAAACACGGAAGACTATGCCAACGCCATGACCCAAGCGATGAAACCGTTGTTGCTGGAAATACCTTGACGCATCATCGAGGGGAAACCACGTTGCGATGGGGAGATGGGAAGGTTCATCCCGGCTGAAACTTCTGTTTACGGAAGAATGCGTGCGTCGATGCTTGACAAAACAGGCCTCGCTCTCTAAATTTTAAAGAACTGTTTTATTTTATTGGTTATCGCCATCAAGGGGCCGTTTTTGTTATGAAAAAGAAAAAAAGAATTCTCCCCCCACAGACACCTCCGTTCCTGGACAACTTGGACGAGATTTTCATGCACAAAGTCCGGTTGGCCATTGCTCTGCTGCTTCTCAACGAAGAGACTCTGACGTTTGCTCTGTTAAAAAAGGCATTGCAGGCTTCGGATGGGAATTTGGGTGCGCAGCTGCGAAAACTGGAGGAAGTCGGGTATGTGACGGTCAAGAAAGTGTTTCAGGACCGCAAGCCGGTGACTTGGTATTCTCTCTCGGCCAAGGGAAGAAAAGCGATGGCCACCCATCTGGTGGGATTGCAGTACGTGCTGGCGATAGCGCAAGGAGAAAGCCTGCCGATCCATCGTGTCATCGAAGAGCGTCCTCTTGTGGAACCCATGGAAACGCTTCAACGGACAGAAACGGCGGTGGACGTGGACTGGCTCCCCTCAATCGAGACCACGCTGGAAAACCTTTTGCCGGCCCCTGCACAGAGTGTGGATGAACCAAGCCTCGAATCCCCCGAGGCCATTCCCGTTGCCAAGGATGTGGAGAGTGCCGAGGAACCAGTCTCTACGGAAGTCCCTGTTTTGGCTGAGGTGGTGGAGGAGACCGAAAGCGAATCGTCTCGCAAGAAGAAAAAGGGGAAGAAAGACGATAAAAAGGGGAAAAATGAGGACGAGGACGAGCCTTCCCTGTTCGATTATTGGGCGGATTTTTAATCCCCCCCCATTCCGTTGCTACCCTGGCTGGACAAGCCTTCCGATGGGAAAGGAGAAGAGGATGAAAGTATGGATATTATTCCTTCTTTGCGCGGGGATCCCTGCCCTGGTTGGTGCGGAGCCCCCATCAACGCAGTATGAATTGGTATGGAGTGATGAATTTAAGGGAACCACGTTGGATTTAACCAAGTGGGTATACCGAGATCTGGGCCCCCGCCGGGATGGGGTGAACGTGCAGGAGTGCGCTCAACTCGATGGGGAGGGGATGTTACACCTGGTTACAAAAAAGGTTGGGGACGCCTTTCATACCGCGATGATCGCAACCCAGGGCACGTATGAAACGACGTTCGGGTACTTCGAAACCCGGGTTCAGTTCCAAAAACAACGAGGGCATTGGTCCGCGTTTTGGCTGCAATCCTCCGCACTCCAACAAGGAGTAGGCGATTACCGGAAGTATGGGACCGAGATCGATATTTTTGAATACCTGGTGCGCTACCCGGAGATTCTCCATTTCAATTTGCATTGGGATGGGTATGGCGAGGATCACAAGTCCGAAGGGTGCAAGATCGAAGACCCCACCTTGCCAGAAGGCTTCCATACCGTGGGCTT
>JAVFAP010000043.1:0-12854 GCA_034002445.1 bacterium
AATCTGCGACTCCATCTATGGTGTTACCATGCCGCAGGAAGGGGTGTCCAGCCTCTACTCCATGAAGTTCAAGAAAGCGGGCCCACACGGCTCGCTGGTCGAAAACGGGATTACACCCTCCGAAGCCCTGCCCGTGGAAGAAAGTGAAATGGAAGCGGTGGGAGTTTGACAGACACAAACGCGAATCGCGTTGCAGGATACACAGGCCCGAGCCCTGTGAGGCCGGGCCGCACAAGTTGGGTTAACCTCCCAACGGCGCATATAAGCGCCCGTGCATCTCTTCTCCCCAGAGAGTTCCTCCTCTCTGGGGATTTTTTTGAAAAAAACCAGGACGGCCCTGTTAGCGGGGGACGTTCTCATTTACCCTATGGCGGCGGTCCATTGGTTTGTCGCCGTGAGCCCCGAAGGGCCTCCTATCGTCCCCTTTTCCCGGTTCGCACCGATCCACCGCAGCCATGAAAGGCAAGCCTCATCTTCTGATCTGCCGCCCCTGCGGGTATACTGTGCGAAACAGAAGAGGGAAACCATTCGTTTTCTCGAGGGCGGAGGGCTCCGCACGAGGGGAAAGAGTGGTTTTTCTCTGCTATTTCGGGATTTTTGGATCGCGGTAGTTTGAAAAACGGGGGTATGGAAATACGATTGTTCCAACTATAGTGTATCAGGCAAGTCCTCGATTTGGCACCATATAGATATCGTTTTGATTAACTGATCATAAGGAGATCGGTGAATGATCTTTAATCGGTTTAAAGGTTTTTTTTCCAGAGATTTAGGTATTGATTTGGGTACCGCTAACACCTTGGTCTATGTCAAAGGGCAAGGGATCGTGTTGTGCGAACCCTCGGTGGTGGCGATCGTGAAGGGGACCAACCAGGTTCTCGCCGTTGGCAGTGAAGCCAAGAATATGCTCGGCCGTACCCCGGGGAACATCGTGGCGATCCGTCCCATGAAAGACGGGGTGATCGCGGATTTTGAAGTAACCGAAGCGATGCTGCGGTATTTTATCAATAAAGTGCACAACCGCACCCGGATGGTGAATCCGCGGATCATGGTATGCGTACCCTCCGGGATCACCAGTGTAGAGCGGCGGGCGGTCAAGGACTCGGCGATCAGTGCCGGGGCGCGGGATGTGATGCTGATCGAAGAACCGATGGCAGCCGCCATCGGGGCGGGATTGCCCGTGGCGGAAGCCTCGGGCAATATGATTGTGGATATCGGGGGGGGAACCACCGAAGTGGCCGTGATATCCCTCTCGGGGCTGGTGGTCGCCAAATCGATCCGGGTCGCGGGGGATGAGTTGGACGAAGCCATCATCTCGCATATCAAGAAGACCTACAACCTGATGATCGGGGAACGTACGGCGGAAATGATCAAGATCGGAATTGGCTCGGCCAAGAAGATTGGGGAAGAGCAAGGGATCGATATCAAGGGCCGAGACCTGATCAACGGCTTACCCAAGACGGTTAAAATCACCTCGGATGAAATCCGGGAATGCTTGCAGGAACCCATCTGCGCAGTCGTCGATGTTGTTAAAACGGCATTGGAAGAAACCCCACCAGAACTGTCCGCCGATATCATGGAACGCGGGATCATGCTGGCGGGTGGCGGGTCCATGCTGCGGGGACTCGACTCCCTGTTGGCGGATGAAACCGGCTTGCCGGTGCATGTCGCCGATGACCCCCTGACGTGCGTGGTCATGGGGACAGGCAAGGCCCTGGATGAGATGGACCGTTTGAAAGCCGTGATTCAAACCACTGAAAATATTTAAGGATTCAACGCGAAGGGATCGATCCCTCGCGGGGCCGGTGAAAAAATCTTGTTCTGGCGTGGAGATTTCGGCCCGTCATTCCCCGGTGGGAAGGGCAAGGAGGGCCCGAATCGGTACCAGCGGCTTTGGATGGGGGTTGGATCCCAGCGGCGTGGACTATTATGTTTGATTCTGAACGGCCAGGATATCGCCGAAAAAAAATCAATTGGCTCACGCCAAGAACGTTGGGTGTGGCATTTCTGTTCATCTCCCTCCTGTTGATGTTCCTGTATGCCATTCAAAAAGAGCGGACGGTAACCTCCCCGCTGGAACGGGTGCTGTTGACTCCAGTCGCCGCGATGCAACAATTTCGCAACGGGGTGATGGGAATCTTTACCGAAATCGCGGAAAATTTTCGGGCCAAGAAAGAACTGAACCGCCTGCAAGCCAAGGTGGAAGAATTGCAGCGGGAAAACGGGCGGCTGATGTACCGCTTACGCCGTTTCGAGGCCTACCGATCCGCTTTAAACCTGCCGGAAGAAGAAGAACTCCCCACCCTCCCCGCCATTGTCCTGCACCATGACGACCGCTTGACCCGCTCCTTTGTGATCAACCGGGGCCGAGAAGACGGGGTGGATGTGAACATGGCGGTGATGACGGGAGAAGGCTTGGTAGGCCGGATTACCAAAAGTATTACCGACCATGCCGCCAAGGTGCAACCCTTGACCAGTCCCCAAAGCCGGTTTGGCGTGTATGTGGAAGGGACCTTGTATGAAGGTGTGGTCCGAGGGACCGATGAGGAAGAATACCTGATCTTATCCGATCTGCATCAGATGGGTTTGCCAGATGAAGCCAATTTTCCCAGTCCGGGACAGGCCGTGTACACCTCGGGACGGGGGATGGTGTTCCCGCGCAATTTGCTGGTCGGGATCATCTCGGATGCCACCGCCCCACAGGGCATCATCGTAGAGCCGGCAGTGGATATCAACACGGTGCAATCGGTCCTGGTGATCACCAACTCCAAGCAGAGAGAAGAAATCCTTCTTCTGATGTCCGAGGACTGAGATGATTGCCGCGTTCATCGGTCTGACCTCGTTTTTTATTGATTTGTTGATCCGGCAATTCTCCCCCTTTGGGGTGTGGAATCCGGACATTCTGCTGATCGCGGTCATGTACATCGGCTTAACCCGCCCCTTGGGGGAGGCGTATGTATTGGCTTTTTGTGTGGGCCTGCTATGGGATACGGTGTACCTGGATATCCCCGGGATGCACTCTTTTCTGTTTATCCTAGCCACCATGATCATCGGGAAAATGCGACGGGTGTTTTGGGCGCAATACGCGGTATCCCGCCTGCTGATGGGATTTTCGTTATCCTGTTTGGTCCGATTTGGCGAGGTGATGTTCTGGTTATCCAATTTGGATGGTAAAATTCCCGTCGTCTTGTCGAAACATTACATCTTGTATGGACCGCTCATTACGGGATTGTGTTTCTTCTTCTTTTTTCCAACACGATCCAAGCCTTTGGAAATCTCCCAGCGATCCCCCAAAACCATTTTTACGGAGTGGTAAATGGTCAGCAAACAAAAACCGGGTTTGATTTTAAAATCCCCGACCGTCGACCGCCGCTTGCAAGGATTTTTGTTTTTCTGTTGCGGCATCTTCGCCGTGCTGGTCTTTCGGCTTTGGACGATCCAGATCTATCACCATGAAGAATTTTTGGAAAAGGCCGAACACAATATCACCCGCATCTTGCCCATCAAGGCCAAACGGGGCCGGATTCTGGACCGCAATGGGAAAATCCTGGCCCACGACATCGATTACTACGATCTCTATATGCCGATCCGCGTTCAAAAGGGGCAAGTGAAGCCCTCGGCGCAGGAGTCGCTGATGCTTCTATCGCAGTTGATCGATGTGCCCTACAAAACCTTGGAAGCCCGCTACCTGGAGATGCGCACCAACCCCCACCGCAAGTTTGAGGGAACCATTCAGGTATGCGTCGCCAAGGATATCTCGTTTGAAAAAGTGGTTGCCATCCTAGAACGGCAGACGGAGTTTCCCCAGGAAGCGATGGTGTTCCCGGTCGCGGTGCCCGTGCGGCACTATCCCTACAACGACGCGGCCTCGCATATTCTGGGCTATGTCGCCGAGGTATCCGCGCGGGAATTGAAATTGGAACGCTACCAGGGCTACCGGCAGGGGGACAAAGTTGGCAAGGATGGCATCGAGTATGTCTACGAGCCTTATTTGCGGGGTCGGGATGGAAAGATCGGGGTTTTTGTCGATAAATTTGAGATTCAGCGAGGCCGGCCGTTTGAGATGGAACTGCCCGTCCAGGGGAACGACATCGTCTTGAATCTCGATATCGATCTGCAAATGGCAACCGAAAATATCCTGGGGGCTTCGCGGGGGGTGATTGTCGTCTCCGATCCGCGCGATAACACCATTTTAGCCATGGCCTCCAGCCCCCGGTTCAATCCAAACACCTTTTCGCAAGAATACCATCAACTCTTGGCGGATCCACACAAACCGCTCTATCACCGGGCGATCAAGACGGCGTATATTCCCGGCTCGATCATCAAGGTTTTTGAAGCTTTCGCCATTCTGGATGGGCTGAATATTTCAGAAAACGCCCGGGAATACTGCAACGGCGGCTATGCGCCGCCGGGGATTCGGCGGGTATGGCATTGCTGGAAGCGCACCGGGCATGGGCCCATGAACATGGTAGACGCCATCAAGCATTCCTGTGACGTGTATTTCTACAAGATGGGGATGCGTTTGACCATCGATGGGATGAACGACTATGCGCGGCAGTTTGGTCTGAACCGCAAGACCGGGATCGATCTAAAGGGCGAGATGTATGCCCCCTTCCCCACCCGGTCACGCTCGTGGACGGGAGGCGACACCATGAACGCCTCGATCGGCCAGGGAAAAGTGTCCTTGACACCCATCCAGGTGAACACGGCTCTATCCGCCATCGCCAATGGAGGGACGTTGTATGCCCCCCGCGTCGCGCATCAGATCGTCTCGGCGACCGGCGATGTGGTTGCGGTAATGGACCCGGTTGTATCGGGCCAGATCGAGGCTTCGACCCGAGCCTGGAACGCGGTCCGAAAAGGGATGTGGGAAGTGGTTAACAGTTGGGGGACCGCTTGGCGCTTAAAACAGGACAGCAAACTCCTCAAGGAGAAAAAAATCGAGGTGATGGGCAAGACGGGGTCAGCCGAAGTCATTAAGAATTACCCCACCAATGCCCTGTTTGTCTGTTACGCGCCATCCGAGAATCCGGAAATCGCGGTTACAATCATATTAGAATTTGCCGGGCATGGAGGCGAATTTGCCGTTCCCCCAGCCCAAGCAGTGCTGGAAACGTATTTTCGTGACAAAGACTCGAACCCCATCGTGCTGAACGCAACCAGCGAGCCCGCCACCCAAAGGAAAACCGAGTTGTGATCGATTGGAAGATTTATTATAAATTTGACTTTTTCGCGTTTATTCTCGCGCTTTGCCTGGCGGGCTTCGGCTTGGTCATCATTGCGGGCGCGACGGGAGACGTGGAAGGGGATACCCTCTTTGTCGATCAATTTCAGCGGGTTATTCTGGGGATATTTTGTCTTCTGGCGGTTACTCTTGTCGAATACCGGACGCTGGTCCGGTTCGCGCCTCTGATTTATATTCTGGGATTGCTCAGTTTGCTTTTCTGCTTTGTGCCGTATGTGGGCCTCTGGCGCAAGGGGGCGTATTCGTGGGTGAATATCGCCGGTGTGTTCCAAATCCAACCGGGGGAATTTGCCAAGTTGTGCACGATTTTAATGCTGACGCGGATTCTTTCCACCAAAAAAGACCAGTGGCAAAATTTATGGGGTATTCTCCGTCCGTTGTTGATTGGCTGCCTGCCCAGTTTGATCATCCTGAAACAGCCAGACCTGGGCACGGCGATCGTCTTTGGGCCGATCACGCTGCTAATGATGCTGGTAGCGGGGATGCCCCTGGCGTATTTCCTGATCCTGTTTTCCCCCTTGCTTGGCCTCTTCGCCATCTCTTCCGATCCCCTGGTTTTTTTGTGCTGGCTGGGGTGTACCATGATTTTGTTGCTGGTGATCTATCTGAAACGAATCCATTGGTCGATCTGGGTTCCGTTCGTTAGTTTGGGCTTGCTACTCTATGCCACGATTTATCTGCATGGGGAATCGATCTGGGAGAAATTGCCCCCTCACCAAAAAGGGCGGATCGTGGGGTATTTGAACCCCGATTTTGAGCCCATGAGCACCAATTTTAACATCAATCAATCCAAAATCGCCTTAGGGTCTGGAGGATTCTGGGGAAAGGGCGTTGGCAAAGGAACGCAGACGCAATTGGAATTTTTGCCCGAATACCGCCATGATTTTGTTTTTTCCGCCTTGGGTGAGCAGGTTGGTTTTCTGGGCAGCGGGATTGTGCTGGGGATTTTTTTGCTTTTGATCATCCGAGGGCTGGATACCGCGACGGAAACCAAGACCTTGCAGGGCGCCTTGATTGCCACAGGGATTGTTTCTTTGTACTTTACACATATCTTTATCAATGTTGGGATGGCAACAGGCCTGCTGCCGGTTACCGGGCTGCCGCTGACGTTCATTTCGTACGGAGGCACCTTCATGCTTTCCAACATGATCGGCGTAGGGTTGTTAATCAACATCCGCATGCGGACCTCGTCTGAACTATTGAAAGATAGTTTTTCCAGCGGGCGCCCCGCCATGGCAATCCCCTCAACCATAGCAGACGATTTTTAATTCTCTCAGCGAGGATCATTCATGAGTCAACTATTTACCGACGATCTTTTCCACAACAAAGGGGCCTTGGCCGCGGCGTTGAAGCAAAACGGGCTGGCGCTGACCCCGGACGAAGCCATAAAAATCAAAGAGCGCATCGGCCGGGTGCCCACGATGGCAGAACTCTTTGTGTTCGATATTGAATGGAGTGAGCACTGCTCGTACAAAAGCAGTAAGCATTTGCTCAAAAAATACCTGCCAGTCACAGGCCGCTATGTCATTCAAGGGCCAGAGGAAGACGCCGGGATTGTGGAATTCACCCACAAAGACGGGCACCGCTATGGGATCGTCTTCGCCCACGAAAGCCACAACCACCCCTCGCAGGTGTTGCCAGTGGAAGGAGCCGCGACAGGAATCGGCGGGATTGTCCGTGACGTGGATTGCATGGGCGCCATGGTGATCGGCGTCGCCGACCCGCTGCGGTTCGGCGATCCCAACGGGAGATATCCAGACCGCACCAAGGCGATTATCGAAGGTGTGGTGGATGGGATTCAGCAATACGGAAACGCCTTGGGGGTGCCCAACCTGGGTGGCGATGTGATTTTTCATGAGGGTTACGATGACAACTGCTTGGTCAACGTCGTGGCCATCGGCATTCTGCGGGAAGATGAGATCATCCACAGCCGCGTGCCCGAGGGAGGTGTCGGCTATGACTTGATCCTGGTTGGCAAGCCGACAGACCGCTCGGGATTCGGAGGCGCGTCGTTTGCCTCGGGAACCCTGGATCAGGAAGACGAAGAAGAAAACAAGGGCGCGGTCCAGATTCCCGATCCCTTTTTGAAAAATATTCTGCTCCATCACAAAGCGACTGAACAAGTGCGAAAACTGGCCAAGGAGCGGGGGATTCCCATCGGCATGAAGGATCTGGGCGCCGGAGGGATTGCCTGCTGCTCGTCGGAGATTGGGTCCAGCGCGGGGTATGGCGTGGAGATTCATCTGGAGCAAGTGCATGTCGCCGAGCCCCATTTGCCCCCGGAAGTGATTCTGTGCGCGGAAACGCAAGAGCGGTATCTGCTGGCCGTTCCCAAAGACTTCACCCCCGAGGTACTAAAAATTTATAACGAAGACTGGGATCTGCCCTCTATTTGCTTTGGCGCGGGCGCGCATGTGATTGGAACCGTGCTGGAAGAGCCGGTGATGCGGGTGTACAGCAATCAAGAGGTGGTGGTGGAATTGCCGATTGAATTCGTGGTGGAAGGAATTCGTTACGAGCGCGAAGCCCGTGAACCCAAGGTGCATTTCACCGAACCGTCCTTGCCGCAACCGACCGATCTGAGCGAGGTGCTCCTGACGATCCTGCGTGACCCCAATACCGCAAACAAAGAATGGATTTACCGGCATTATGACACTGAGGTGCAAGGCAACACCATGATCCGGGCCGGGGAAGCGGACGCCTCGCTGATCCTCCCCCTGGATGGCTGCCGAACGGGGATGGCGCTTTCGGTGGATGGCAACCCGTATTACGGAGAAATCAGCCCGTTTTGGGGTGGCGCGACTGCGGTGGCGGAATCGTTCCGCAATGTCGCGGCGATAGGGGCGACGCCTCGGGCCATGACCGACTGCCTGAACTATGGCAATCCAGAAGTGCCTGAACATTTCTGGGCGCTGGAAGAGGGAATCAAGGGGCTTTCGGAGGCCGCGCGTCGCTTATCCCATCCAAACTGTGAGGAGCCGATTCCCTTCGTATCCGGGAACGTTTCGCTCTATAACCACTCCTCGACAGGCACCTCCATCCCACCCTCGCCGATCATTGCTTGTGTCGGGGTGATCGAGGACGCTTCCAAGGCGATCACGATGGAGATCAAGGCGACAGACAGTCTGCTGGTGCTGGTTGGCAATCGGTACAATGAACTCGGGGGGTCGGATTATTACCGAGCGATCCGGGCTGGAAAGGGCGCCAATATCCCCATCGTACGGTATGAAGAGGAACGGGGCATTATCTACGGGACGATCCGGGTGATAGACCGGGGCCTGGCGTTGGCGGCACACGATATTTCGGCGGGGGGGCTGCTTCTTTCGGCGGTGGAAATGGTCTTGGCTCAGCACAAGGATGCGCCGCTGGGGATGCAGCTCAATCTGTCCCAGATTCCCTCGGATTTGCGGGAAGATACCCTGCTCTTCACGGAATCCAGCGGGATGCTGCTGGAATGCCGGACAGACCATCTCGAAGCCGTTCGCGCCATTTACCGGGAATTTGGCCTTGATGTGTATACCGTGGGTCATACTACCGCCGACCGGAACCTGACGGTTCTGAACAAAGAGCAGCAAATTCTGTTGCACTTCCCGGTCGAGACGCTGCGAACCGCATGGCGAGGCTCTTTCGGCTTATCATTGGCCTCTTAAGACGTGGCGAACCACGTTCCGAACTGAAGGAAATAGATATCCATGATCGATACAAACAAACCAAGAGTCGCGGTTCTGCAATTCCCTGGTTCCAACTGTGAAACCGAAACCGCCCGAGCGCTGGAAACGGTTGGGCTGAGCGCGGAAGTGTTCCGCTGGAATCGGCCGTCGGCGCAACTGAAAGAGTTTGAAGCCTACATTGTGCCAGGCGGATTTTCGTACCAAGACCGGGTGCGCGCGGGCGTGATCGCGGCGAAAGAGCCTTTGTTGGCCACCCTCGCGGAAGAAGCCGGGGGGGGCAAGCCGACCCTGGGGATTTGCAACGGAGCGCAGATTTTGCTGGAGACCGGGCTGCTGCCAGGCTTGCATCCGGGCCGGGTCGAGATGGCCCTGGCGCATAACTATATGACCGTTGACCACCATGTGGTTCGGCGGGGTCACCATTGCGGCTGGGTGAATTTGCGCTGCGAAGTGGACGCGCCGCGGACGCCCTTCACCCGGTGGCTGCAAAAGGGCCAGATCATGCCCATCACCGTGTCCCATGGCGAAGGGCGGTTTATCAGCCAAGACCCGAGCATATTGGAAGCGCTGACCGTGAAGGAACTGGTGGTATGGCGATATTGCAATGATCTGGGCGTAACTGAAGAAGGCTTGCCCGTCAACCCCAATGGGTCTTACCAGAATATCGCCGGGATTTGCAACCCGGAAGGCAATGTCGTCGCCTTGATGCCACACCCAGAACGGGCGTTCTATCTGCGCCAAGTGCCTTCAGTGTGGCAGGGGGAATGGGGGGAGAAGCGGAAGAGGCTCCAGGCCAACCCAGATCAATGGGACGCACCGGGGCCGGGATACGCTCTCTTCGCTTCGCTGGCGGAGCATTTTGGGGTAAGGTCGCCCCTCGGCTAAAAAGAATCGCATGAAACGAACGGGATGGATTGAAAGATCCATCCTTTTCTTTTATAACAAGAGAATCCGAACGCAGGTACATTGAACCAGCCTGTATCTGGATTTTGTGTGATGTTTTTCTACCTTGTGGCCAAGCAGGCCTGTTACGGTATTCGGAAGGAAAGAGCGAATGATTCAGGTCTATGCAGCAGACTCGACCGAGACACCATTACCATGGCCCATCTATCAGACCCTCGATCCCCGATGCATTATGTTCCATTGGATCCCCATCTATTGGATCCGCTCACGGTTTTGGATTTTTCCTTATACCTGTTTCATCCCACCCAAGACCGGTATGTCTTGTACAAGTCGCAACATCAGCCGATTGGAGTAGAGCGGCTGCGCATGCTGATCCAACACAAGGGGCGGCAGGTTTTTATTCCGGTGGAAGAAAACGCGGCCTTACAGAGGTACCTGACCCAAAACCTGGTTTCAATCGTAGAAAATCCTCATATTCCACTGGATGAAAAGACAAACCGGTTTCACACCTTGGCCTCAAGTGTGATGCGAAGTCTGTTTGATTCCCCACCGGATATGGAGAGTTTCGTCGCCACGGCCAAGAATGTGAGTGACTCCATCGCCACTCTGTTGATCACCGAACCCCATGCCGTCATCCACCTCAATCAATTGCGGTCGTATGATTATTACACATTCAGCCACAGTTTGAACGTCACCATTTTGACCATCGGCCTGTATTTGGATATACATCCTGGCACTCCCTTGGAGAAGATTGAGAACCTGACTCGAGGAGTTTTGTTGCATGATATCGGGAAATGTGATATTCCCAACTCCATTTTGAATAAAAAGGGGCCCCTGAATGAAGAAGAGTGGATCGTCATGAAATCGCATACCACCCAAGGGTATGAACGGCTGAGAACAGACTCCGCCTTGACTGAGGATTCCAGGCAGGTGGCGTTGTTGCACCACGAGGCCCTGGATGGGACAGGTTATCCCCTGGGTCTGCAACGGAATCAAATCCCCCTGACCTCACGCATATGTAAAGTGACGGATGTCTATGACGCCTTATCCTCGAAGCGATCGTACAAAAACCGCTTGATCCCATTTGATTCGTTACTGTTGATGACCAATGAAATGAAAAACAAGTTGGATATGGAAATTTTGCATCTATTCATTCTGTATCTCAACAAGATGGGTAAAGGGATGCCGGAGACGCAGAGTCCAGGGGAAGAAAGGCAGGAGGCGTAATTCAAATCTTTAGATGGTTTTTTGCATGGGTAATGGTATACTCTCCCTGTGAATGTTCTATTTCAGAACAAATCCGCACGTCTATCTCAACCAGATCGGATGAGGAACTTTTTTGTTCAGGCATGTAGTGAAGGAATGATGGCATGGATCTATCCCGGGAAGAACGACTCAAACTGGCCCAGCAGTTCCGGCAGGAGATGGCTCAGCAAAAAGCGGAAGAAATGGGTTTGAATCCCAATGACCTGATGGTGCGGGTCAGTGATGGCCGGATGAGTTGGGTACAAAAAGCCAAAGTCTATGGGGAGTTGGAGAAACAGAGGCAGTTGGCGACCCCCAAAAAAGTCATCCGGTCGCTGCGGGGGGAAGACAGTTTGGTCAACCGGATCAAGCAGGAAATCCAAGTCAGCACCCAGATGGTGAATGATCCCCTCATGAAGGAATTCGTCTCTGCGCTGGATCTCAGCGATTACCGCAATTCGATTGAGAAGATTGGGGTGAGGCTGGGGAAGCTCGCGGTCGAGTTGCAGGCAATCGAAGACAAGATCGAGAGCACGAAGCGAGACGACCCCATCTTCAAACAAGGCGAGACCCTGCTGGTGCAACTCGCCAAGGCCAAGGAAGCACAAGACCAACAGCAACTGGCCGATCTGGCCACAACGTATAAAGATTTGCTGGTTGAATACACCACCAAGCGGAAGAATCTGGAACCGCTGATGTTACAGGCCCGCTCCCATCGGCTGGAGTTGCAACGCGAATATTGGCGAATCCTCCAAATCCACTGGAAGATCGAGACCGCCCAGATCGCGTATTATCGGAAATTGATCAAAAGCCAGTATGACCAAACTGCGGATATGAAGCATAAAGCCGATATCAAGCAAGCGAGCCAGTCACTCGCCACCGCGCTGGATGAATTGGCCCAAAAGCAGAGAGAGTTAGCCAGCCGCTGCCCTCCGCGCCACATTGAGTTGCCCCTCGCGACCGGCGCGCTGGATGCCATCAACCCCGATATGAAACTCCTGACAGATAACCTTGCCGATATCAAATTTCAATGGGCGGCGCTGTTCAACCAAGGGACAGATAAAACAAAGGCCCAATCCCAGCGCATGGCCTATATCAAAGACATCGGCCAAGGGCCATCCAAGGACTAGGGGTAGAGGCGGCGCGTGGCTTGCCGCGCCCGTTAAGGTGGCGTCGGCTTAGGGGACAAGTTTGCTTCCCCTCATTTCGATCTCCCTGAATATCCGGCTACAATAGGTTGATTTGATTCACGATGGGAAGAGGTGGCTATGAAGTACATCAGCACTAGTTTTCTGCAATTGGCTGTGTTTGTAATCCTGTTGTCTTTACTAATCACTTTCCTGAATATGTTCGGGATTCCCAATCCATTTTACAATCCCTTCGACCGTCCGGCAGCCACCCCCCGTCCCGTAACCCCCGTCTCCGGCAGTTTGGGTGCCGACGAGCAGGCGACGATCGATGTTTTCAAGCAAATGTCGTCTTCGGTAGCGTATATCATCAATTCCAAAAACCGCGATTCGATGCTGGAACTGGATATGATGGACTTACCCCAGGGTTCGGGCACGGGCATTGTGTGGGATCATGATGGACATATCGTCACCAATTTTCATGTCATAGAAAATGCCGAATCCATCGATGTCACGTTGTATGACCAAAGCGTATGGCGGGCGCGGTATGTGGGAGGTGATCCGAACACCGATCTGGCGGTGATTCGCGTCGGCGCGCCCCAGAGTCGGTTGCAGCCCATTCTGCTGGGCACCTCGCACGATCTGCAAGTGGGACAAAAAGTTCTG
>JAVFAP010000044.1:0-12819 GCA_034002445.1 bacterium
CATGGTTTCGGTATCGCGCATTTCCCCGACGAGGATTACGTCCGGGTCCTGGCGCAGGGCGGCACGCAGCCCATCGGCGAACGAGACCACGTCCACGTGCAGTTCGCGGTGGGTAACAATGGATTTCCGGTGGGGATGGAAGTATTCGATCGGGTCTTCGATCGTGATGATGTGGGCATCGCGGTTGCGGTTGATATAGTCAATCAGGGTCGCCAGGGTGGTCGTTTTCCCTGAACCCGTCGGACCCACAACCAGCACCAGACCACGGGGACGATGCAACAGTTCCTTGGTTTGCTCGATCGGCAAGCCCAGATCTTCAAAAGAAAGAATTCGAGAGGGGATCAGACGCATCACCATCCCGTATTGTCCCATGGTCCGGAAAATCGAGACACGGAACCGGGCCAGGTTCTGGAAGGCATAGCCATAGTCCGCGCTGCCGATTTCGGCGATGGACTCACGGTGCATGTCCGGAGAAATACTGGACATCAGATATTCGGTATCATCCGGAGTAAGGGGTTCGTTCCCCAAGTCTTCCAAACGGCCATCCACGCGAATGACCGGGGGCCGACCAACACGGATATGTAAGTCAGATGCGTCGCGTTCAACGACGATCTTCAGCAAATCTTCCATTTTAACGCGTATTTTTTGAACGCTTACCACAGTCGTTATTGCTCCTTTTTCTGAATCTTGAACGATTATAATTCATCGGCCGCGGTGATACGCGCCACTTCAACCATGGTGGTATTACCCCGCAACACTTTTTTCCAGCCGTCTTCGCGCAGCGTTCTCATGCCTTGTTTTCGGGCCACTTTGCGGATTTCGTCCGTCCCGGCGTTGCTCAGAACGCATTCGCGCACCTCGTCCGTGTTTTCAAGCACTTCGTGGATCGCGGTACGGCCTTTGTAGCCGGAATAGTTACAAATTTCACACCCTTTGCCGCGATAGAAGGTAACATCCTTGTATTCATCGGGATCGAAACCGAGATCGCGAATCACCAGGGGATCGGGCTTGTAGGGTTCTTTGCATTCTTTACAGATGGTCCGGACCAGACGCTGGGCGATAATCGCCTGGATGGCGGAAGCGACCAAGAAGGGTTTGATCCCCATTTCCACCAGACGGGTGTTGGCACCAGGGGCGTCGTTGGTGTGCAGGGTTGAGAAGACAAGGTGCCCGGTCATGGCCGCGCTGACCGCGATTTCCGCGGTTTCGCGGTCACGAATTTCCCCGACGAGGAGGACGTTGGGCGCCTGACGCAGAATGGAGCGAAGTGCCAATGCAAAGGTCAAGCCGATATCTTCGTTGATCTGAACCTGGTTAATCCCTTCAATCTGGTATTCAACCGGGTTCTCAACCGTAACAATCTTGGTATCGACATTGTTAATAACACTGAGGGCGGAGTAAAGGGTGGTGGTTTTCCCCGACCCGGTCGGGCCCGTCATGAGGATGATCCCGTGCGGCTGGCGGATCATCTTTTTAAATTTAGCAACGTTGTCTTCCAAAAACCCAATCTGTTCCAATCCCAGCAAAACCCCGGATTGTTCCAAGAGACGGGTAACGATACTTTCGCCATGGAGGGCCGGCAGGGAGGAAACACGGAAGTCGAAGTGGCGGCCCAACAGGATCTTCTGGATACGACCGTCCTGGGGAACCCGCTTTTCAGAAAGGTCCATGCCGCTCATTAGCTTGAGACGGGACAAGATGGGCCCTTGCAGTTTTTTGCTGGGGGATTGGATTTCGTGGAGCACCCCGTCAATCCGAAACCGGATAATAAACTTGTCTTCAAACGGTTCAAAGTGAATATCGGAGGCCCGGGAGCGGACAGCTTCTTCGAAGATCAGGTCCACCAGGCGCACGATCGGCCCTTCATCATCCGCCTTGATATTTTCCTTGAGCATATCGGAATAACTTTTTTTACCCGAACCTTTATCCGAACCAAAGCGCTCGTCTTCACTGATCTCGTTCAGCATATCCTCTACCATCGCTTGATCGCCCTTGTAATAGCGTTCGATCGCGATCTTGATATCGGTCTCGCTGCTCAGGACCCAGCGGATGGTTTTGCCGGTGAAACGAAAACTAATGGTGTCGTTGGCGGTCAGGTTGAAGGGATCGGAGATGGCGATGGAGATGCAGTCGTCTTCGTGGTCAATAACGATGGCATTGAACCGCCGCGCCAATTTTTCGGGGAGCAAGTTGACCACTTCTGGCAGAAGACGCAATTTGCGGAGTTGGACCAGTTCCATGTTGGCTTGTCTCGCCAACGATTCCAACATATTCTCCTGCGTGACTTCGACCTCGGTAAAATCAAGATCTTGAAGCCGTTGCGCGCTTTCTTGCTGGATAACGGTTTTATTCAGTTTTTCGTTCGGTGTGGTTTCGTTCGCCACACTGGTGTTTTCGACATCTGCCATGATCGTTATTCACCCATTTAGTTTTTGTGGATCTACGAGGCCGGTTAACAATGTATAGTCATCTCTTCACGGTTGAGAGTATATCTTGGTTACAAAACGAACGTCAAGGAACCGCCAAAGTTCAATTGGCATTCAGCCACCCCTCAATTTGGGTGACAATCTGTTCTACATCCTCCTGGTTGGCATCCAGGCGTAAAGAGGATTGCAATAAATCCAACGCTTCTTCATATAGACCCAATTTACAGTATAGCATCCCCAACGCACGATGCGAGGCAGCCAACGAGGGATCAAGGGAAATCGCATCCCGCAGGGCTTCTTCGGCTTGGGTATATTGCTCCAGATTGGTCAGGGCAATCCCCAGATTCAACGCGGGATAGGGATCCATCGGTTGCTTGGCGCGGGCTTGGGCAAAGCGATCCGCCGCCTGGACCCAATCCTTCTTTTGTGCCAAAAGCAAGCCTTGAATCATTTGCACCGCGCTGGAGGGAGCGCCGGTTGATTCCAATTGGCTCAGTACGACCCCGGTTTTTTGGGGATTGCCTTCGTGCAAGGCGGTCAGGGCCTGATTGTAACGCACCGTGGTGCTACTGGCATTCTGCGCCAAGGCTTTTTCGATCAGCGAATTGGCTTTGCCAAAATCCCGGCGTTGGACCGCGATCGCCGCTTCGTTGTTCAAAATATCCGTGCGTTCGGGAGCGGCCAGACGGCATTTTTCATAATACGTGCTGGCATTGTCATACTGCCCGCGCTTGGCGTAGAGATCGGCCAAGTTATACAGACCAGGAAGAAAAGCGGGGTACCGGGTGACCAAATCTTCATACTGGCGAACCGCATCCACCGGATTGCCCATTTTCTCTAAAAAGAGTGCCATGTTATAATACGCCTCGGGCAGGGGCTTTTTCTCCGCCAGAGCGGCCTCCAGTTGGGTAGTCTCGTTTTCGGTGGGGTGCGCGGGATCGACCAGCGTCGCGTTGATCAGCCCCAAATAATGAGCGAAAGCTTTTTCGCTCTTCAGCAAATCCCATTGATTCAAAGCGCTGGATACATTCCCCTGAGAGAGGGCGATCAACGCATTCCCATTTTTGATTTGGGGAACGAAGGTAGCATATTTCTCTGGATTGATGTTCTCCAGTTCGGAATAATACGTGGTCGCTTCCTCGAAATTCCCAATCCGGTACGCGGTATGCGCGAGGCCCAGTTTGGCCCGCACATTGTCGGGATCCACTTTCAGCGCGGCTTCAAAGCGGGACTTGGCGTTGGCGAATTGAAACAGCCGTAGTTCAATTTCCCCCAGCAGAATCAGGCTGCGCACATCTTGGGGGGTTTTCTCCAACGCGTCTCTCAGCGCGGCCACCGCTGGGGCACTATCCCCGGCATAAAAATCCTCCAACGCTTTAACCTGGATGATCAGTGGATTTTCAGGATACAAAGAGGCCAAATCCTGCAAGATGGGGCCCGTGAAACTGGGTTCTTCCGCGCCAAATTGGGTAAAAGCCAGATTGATCTGGGCGGGAAAATAATTGGGATGATCCTGCAAGCAATTTTCAAAATACCCAGGGGCTTGGGCGTAATCCTGTCGCGCCATCGCCAGGCAGCCCAAATTGTATTCCGCCCAAAAATTGCTGGGATCGTTATCCAAAACCTGCTGATAGGCAAAATACGCGGGCTGGTACTGGGCATCGGCAATGAGCAGATTGCCCAATTCCAACTGGGCTTCGGATAAAAACGGCCGGTCCGACACCATTTCCTTGAGCAGGGTTGTCGCTTCTTCTTTTTTTCCCAGCCGGGTGAGAACACCATAGAGTTGAATCCCGGTCTGGGGGGCTTCCTTCTCTTTCCACACCTCGGTCAGTAAATCCGCCGCTTCTTGGAGTTGGCCCAAAACCAAACGAATTTTCGCCCCATTTTCTTTCGCTTCGCGGGCACGGGTTCCTTGCAGCGCAGCGATTTCTTTCATAACCTCCGCGGAATCTTGGAGCCGGCCTTGAAAATAGAGAGATTGCGCCAGATAGAACTTGGTATCTTCTTCCGAGGCCCCATGGGTCAGACTCTCCTGAAAGGCGGATTCGGCTTTGGGGTAATCCCCCGAAAGCAGATAGCACCGGCCTCGAATCAAGTGGGCATCCGGCCAGTAGGGAGCGATCGAAACCAGATGTTCCGCACTTTCGATCGCTAGGGGAAAATCATGGTTGGCCAGTTTGAGTTCGGTATAATAGTAGACAATCTGGGAATGATCCGGCAGTTGCCCCACCGCCTTGGAGAGAAACAATTCGGCTTCTCCCAACTCGGCTTTTTTGTAGCCTTCACTTTGCAACAAGGCCACCGCCCCCATCCCGCCATCGGCCAAGTTTTCATTCCCTTTGGTCCGTAATATGGAGAATTTTTCCTGCGCGGCGATGGGGTTGGTCTTCTTGATATGGATCCAGCCACTCAGTTCCACCGCGCTCAGATTCTCCTGCCCGTAGCGCTGGAGCGGTTGCAGGGTTTGAAGGGCTTCGTCAAGTTGGGCGAGATAATATTGTGCCTTGGCCGCCAGAAGCCGTTCCTCGGCGGATCCCGATCCACCCTCCAACTTGGGAAGGATGGCCTCGACCACCTCCTGATACTTGCCCCGATTCAGCAAAAACTCGGTGTGGGATATGACGTTTTTCCGGTGGATAATAAACGCGGCCGAACCAACCACAATGCCTGCGACAATGACGGAAATGAGTACGATGAGACGCTTGGACATCTCTCCACCTTTCTCCATTCGATCTTGGAATCCCTTGGGGCCAGATCCAATCCAGCCTGGTTTCCCGGCGTTCCCTCGGATCCTTCTTTTCTTCCGGCCCCTCGTTGGGGGTAGCGCTATGCTTTCTAAGAGTAGTCTTTTCTCAACAAATCGTCTATGGAATTTTGGCTTTCTCCCCGTCCTGTCCGGATGCTTCCATTATAACCAAAACACGATCAATTGGATACTTTTAATATATAGACGCCATCGTAGGGTTTGTCTGGATTGGGGTCATAACGGAAGACTTCTTCGAAATAGCCACCATTCAACAGCGTTTCCAGTGCCGCCACATTGGGGGCCATGGCTTCCGCTGTTTGCAGTTTGGTGTGATACTGCTCCTTCCATTCTCCATAGGCGTAGGGGTAAAACAACCGGCTGGGTTCCTTGGCGTACAGTTCCTTCAGGATCGGCAAGCCCAGCGCGGGCGGCAAGCGAAAGAGGCGGTAATAATAGTGTGAGGCCTCGTTGTTATAGCCAAAGATGTTCCCGTAATTGGTGATGAGGTATTTCACACCCCGTTCGCGCAGTTCCTTCGCCAGGGCATCGGGACGGGGATGCTCCCATGAGGCCCGGATCAGGGGATCGGTGTTGAACCAGTCGCCTCCGATATACGGGTTGGGACAGTAGAAAGTCCGGTCAATACCGTGAAGCAGCACGGTATCCTGGGTCGAAGTATTTTCCCGCAGCCACTGGAAGGCTTGGCTGGAGACGCGGATGGAATCATTCCACTCCGTCAGGTACTCTTCCTGAGAAATCCGTCCGCTGACCACCCACCAGGGTGCGTAGGTGCCGGGAATATAGAGCCGATACCCCATCTCGCACTGGCCGTAGAAAACAAAAACAATCAGCAGGAACGCGTTCCAGCGCCAGGATTGGATCAGAGGAAGAAGGGCCAGGGCGGCCACCGGTGCGGCGATCGCCAAAACCGGGAGCAGAAAACGGGTTTCCCGGTATGAATAGGCCCAGGTGAGATAAAGCAAAAACGCGAACCCCACATGCAGCCATCTTCGCGCGGATTGTTTTTCTTTGAAAAAAAGAAACGGAATCACAAGGAGCCACATCGCCCCGGTCGACCATTCGCCAAAGGTCTCCGGATGGGTGGGCTGATCTCCAGGGAAGAGAGTCACGCGAAAGGGGAGCGTGAAGAAATCCAGAATTTGATACCCCAGAGGCAATTGCTGAACGGCGTTAAGACTCCCCTTGATCCCCGCGTGATAGGAGAAGAAGAAGGCGTTGAACTCGGTCCAGTTCGGAGTGGGGAAAAGAGTATGGGCGAAGGGATAGATGGGATTGCCCAGCACGATCCAGTTCTTGATAAACCAAGGGCTGGCGACCGCCAAGCCGGTGAGCCCCATCCCCAAGCCGAATCCCAATGCCCGGCGGAGAGAGGCCCGGTCCGCAACCAGGGCGTAGAGAAACGGCAACGAACCAAGAAATACCAGACTGGCCAGCGCGGTATACTTGCAGCTGACCATCAGGCCACCAGCCAGCCCTGCCGCAATCGCACCCTTGGCGACACCTGGTGTGCGAAGCGGAGGGATCGATTCCACGATCAGGGTGAAGGCCAGCACGGTATAGCACACCAACCCAAACTCGATGAAGGACCAGGAGGCGAAGATGGGGAGAAAGGGAGTTGTCCCCAAGAGGCAGGCGGCAAAAAAGCCGGTCTCTTTCCCGCCCAGCGCGGCACCCAGGCGATACACCAGCAGTAATGTCAGAACAAAGTACGAAACATGCAGTAATTTTGGCCCAGAGATCGATCCAAACGCCAAGGGAATCATGTACAAATATTCCACCAAGAAGGGGAAATTGGAGAACGCGATATCGGGGAAAACGGTAAATCCGCCATGTGCCAAGTATAGTTTGGGAATGGTGAGATGATAACGCAGGCCATCGGTCTGTGTCGGTGGCATCAGGGCGGAAACGAAGGCATAGAACAGCGAAACCGCCAAAAGAAAACCCATCACCCGGCTAGGGAGAGAAAGGGCGCGCCAACCCAGACACCAGGCCTCGCGCCTGGGTACCCAGGGGAAGAAACGCCAGCCGTGCCGAGTGTATAAATAGACCAAGGAAATCACGGTCAGGAGCGATAGGCAAAGGGTTATCTTCCACAAAGCGATCTGATGGAGCAGATTCAACCCGAACATGACAAAGCCTACAGCCCCCCAGCCCATCGGCACCGCCAAGGCCGTTGGGGCAGGCAAAGGCAACAACCGGTCGAGAATCAGGCGGCCCAACCCATAGCCTAGCCCGCCGAGCCATGCGACCAAGGCAAAATCCCGGGCGTGGGCCAGCAGGGGATAGGGCCGAAACACCCAAAAGGTCGCGGGAAAATTAATCCAAAACGCTTCCCAACGCACCGGGTGAAAGTAGATATAGACAGGCAGAAACAGAAGGCCGAGAAGAAAAAAAAGAGCGCCTCTCGTCAGCCAAGAGGGCGATGCAGGGACTTGGTTCATGGCTCGCATTGGTTCTCTTGTTGGTTTGAAACCGGCATGCCGGCCAGGCTCATGGAGCCTGGGGTATTACCATAATCGAATTTCCCCGAAAAGTAGATGGGGGAAGAATTGACTTTGAGGGGAAATTTTGATTTAACAGGGAACGAGGAATAGGGCCACCCACATGATTCGAATCAAATTGCCATTTCAGTTCAAAATCTATCTCATCATCTTCTTCCTGTTTATTTTACTTTTCTACCTGACGACGTATTATGGAAACTCTATCCTGACCAAGCAAATTTCGGCCTCCCATGTGCAACAGTTCGAAAGTCTGCGCGTTCTGTTTTATAGCATGCTGCGGCTGAAAATCCGGTCGATCGAGACCGAAGCGGCACTGCTGGCCGACCAGATCAACGTTCGCCGTCTTTTGGACGATGACCAACCCCAACAAAGCCTGCCTCCAGAATCGTTCTCCATTTCTTCCCTTCCCTCTTCCGGGCCGCGCGATCTGTTGCTGATCATGGACCGCCATAACAAAATTCTAACCGGGCAAGTGCGGTTTACGGGTAAAACACAGCCAGAACTAATCCAAGATCCAGCAGAATTAGCCCAGTTGATTCAACCCGATTCCATTATGAAAGATGTAAAGATGGGGACCCGATCGGCCCGGTATCTCCGGATCCGGCGGGAGAACAAAGAATTTTTTTTCGCCATCGTCTCGGTTCCGGTCGCGGCCTCCCTGTCTTCAAGCCAGATTCTCGGCGCGGTGACGTTGGGCATTCCTGTCAATACCCAACTATTCCAGGATTTGCGAGCCGGAAGCCCCTTTCATATCGCGTTTATTTTTGGAGATCAGGTGGTGGCGACCTCGTTTGATGCCCGGCGAAATCTGGATTTCCGGCAAGCATGGTACCTCATCCCCTCCAAGGACCGGATGAATCTATTGAGTGAGCCCGGAATGATCACCCTGTTTGAGAATGAGCGTTACCTGGCTTTTGCCTCTCCCCTCCCCCTGGCGGACCAAGGGCAGGGATTTTATGTCATTTTGTCTTCTTTAGAAAAAACATTCCGCCTGGTCGACATGTTGAAACGCTCGGTCTTTTGGATGAGTTTCTTCATCCTGGGCCTCTTGATGCTACTTGCCTATTATCTCTCCCGCGCCATCGCATACCCCATCCATTACCTGGGAGACGCGGTTTCGCGCATGATCCAAGGCGATTACGCGGTCGAAGCGACCATCAAGACGGGGGATGAACTGGAACGCCTGGGGGAACGGATCACGGTGATGGCGCGCACCTTGGCAACCCGGGAGAAAGAAATCCAAGACTATGTCGCCCGCATCGAAAACTGGAATAAAGAGTTGGAAACCTCCGTCCAGGAACGAACCAAGGATTTGGAAGATAAAAACAGCCGCCTGCGCACCCTGTCCCAGGAGCTCACGGAAGCCTATCACCGTCTGGATGTGGAACTGAAAACGGTGGGAGAAATGCAGATCAATCTCTTGCCTCCCTTTCAATTTGCCTTTCAAGGACTGTGCATTTGCTCCTTGTACTCCCCCTGCGGGCGAGCGGGCGGAGATTATTACGATGTCATCGTCACTAGCCAGAACCAGGTCTTTGTCTTGATCGCGGATGTCTCCGGGCATGGAATCCCCGCCGCGTTTATTATGGGCATGACCCGCTCCATGGCTCATACGTTGATAGAAAAGGGGAGTTCTCCCTGCGAAGTATTGGGCTCGCTGAGTAATATTCTGTTGAAAACCATCCGACGCGGTGAATTTGTCACTATGTTTTTGGCACGGATCGACCTGGAGAACCAAGCGCTGACCTACTCGGCCGCCGGGCATCCCGCCCCCCTTTTCTTACCCGCGACAGAAGAAGGGATGGTCGAGTTGCATGTCGAACGGGGGCTGCCCCTGGGGATCATGGAGAATCCAGCCTATGAAGAGATTCAAATTGCCTTCCCTGCCGGAAGCCGACTTTTTCTCTATACCGATGGTATCGTGGAAGCCTTCAACGAACAAAAAGAGGCGTTTGGTGTGGAACGGTTAAAAGAGTTGGTTTATTCTGGAGTCCATTCACAACCCGAAACGCTGTTGGACCGGATCAAGGACGAGCTGAGCCGCTTTACCGATCCCATCGCCCCGACCTTGCCGACCTTCGATGACATAACCCTGATGATTCTGGATTTTCATCCGCAAGATGGCCATGGTACCCGTTCATAGAACTGCGGGGATTGGCGTTTTGAAGATATACTTCCAGCAGAAAATCCCAAAAAGTTGGTGGACCCGATGAAGAAACAATTCTCCTTTCTGTTTAGTGTTTGTATCCTTTGCCTGAGCCAGTCTGGATTGGCTTATGAATGGAAGACCGATCTGGATCAAGCCTTGAGCGATGGACAAAAAAACGGGAAGCCAGTGATGGCCTATTTCTATTATCAAGCGCATCTGGCTGCCGATATGAAAGTATGGGATCACCCTTACGTCACCCAATACGATGGCAAATTCATCCCGGTCATGCTGGATGTGGATGGCACGGCGGAGCAGATCAAGAAATATGGCGTCCTGACCTTCCCCTCGATTCTCTTTTTCGATACCAAGGGACGTGAACTCCTCTTTCTGCGTTATGAAGAAGATAAACTGCTGCGCTCCGCCGTGGCGCTGAGAATGAAAAAAGCGCTGGAAAACATGGAAGAGTTTTCCCTGCTGGAGAGCCAGTTCGAAACCCTGAAAACCAATCCCCGCATGGTCTTGAAATATGCCACCGGACTGCGGGACCGGGCCAAATACACTGAAGCCGAAACCTATTTTAAACAGTTGTTTTCCAACCAAACCTTGCCTGCCGACCTCAAAGCCCAGGTCACCGAGGATTACGCGCACATGATCCTCTTCAATGCGTCCCGCGCCTTTTTCAAAGACAAGTTTGAAGACACCATCACCTGGCTGCAAAAGTTTAAAGCCAATTGCAAAAACACCAACTTCGATATGCAGGTGGATTTGATGCTGGGCATGGCCCTGATCGAGGCTGGAAGCCAGGACCAAGGCAGACAAATCCTCAATGAGATCATAAAGAAAGACAAAGACGGCGATTTTGGCAGCAAAGCCAAATTGTTCCTGGATGAAAAAAAAGGGGGAAAACGGCGCTGAGACCGCTCCATGCCACTTGTCGCTTGTACCGTCACGACCGCCCCTGTCTCCCCCACAAACGGGAGGGGGTGTTGTGTGACCCTTGTCCTCATTGGGATCCCATCCAGACCCGGATTCTCATCATCAAGTTAGGCGCGACCGGCGATGTGCTGCGTACGACCGATCTGCTTGGGGCGCTCCAGCGGAGATACCCTGGCGCCCACATATCCTGGATTTGTGGTACCGGGAGTTTTGAACTGATCCAGCATCTCAAGGCAGTCGATCGTCCCTACGCGTTCACCGCCGAATCCCTGGTCATGCTGGATCAGCAAGAATTTGACTTGTGTGTCAACTTCGACCTGGCGCCAGAAGCCGCCGCGCTCGCATCCCGTATCCGCGCGAGTCAAAAGAAGGGATTTGGGATGCACCCCGATGGCAGCATCTATCCCTTTCATCCCGAAGCGGAAGAATGGTTTGAGATGAGCATGTGGGATGATCTCAAAAAGGCCAACACCCGCACCTACCAATCCCACATGCGGCAGATTCTGGGCCTGCCGGACGTGAATCACACCATCCACACCCCGTTGCGGCCACACGACCAACAGCAAGCCAAAGCCTTTGCCCACGAGTACGGCTTGGACGGCGCCGCCCCCATTCTAGGCTTTAACGTGGGTGCGGGAGACCGCTGGCAGCATAAAAAATGGACCGTGGATGGTTTCGCCGAACTAGCCCGGCGCGCATTTCATGAACTGCATGCCCGAATCGTGGTCTTCTATGGGCCGGTGGATGCCACACGGGCCCGCGAGGTGATGGCCGCACTGCCGGTACCCTATGTCGACGCCGGGCTGCATCCCTCCTTGTTGGAATTTTTCGCGTATTTAAATCTATGTGATTTGGTCCTCACCGGCGATACCTTTGCCCTGCATGCCGCTCTGGGGTTGGGGAAAAAGGTGGTTTGCTTCGTAGGCCCCACCTCCGCCGCCGAGTTGGAACTCTATGGCTTGGGTGTGGTCCTGCAAGGAAAAATCGACTGCCTGGGCTGCTACTTGACCACCTGCGATAAGAAACCCCATTGCATGGAAATGCTGGACGTGGACACGGTCTATGCCGCGGTGAAAAATGGACTGGGGAACCCATCATGAAATTGGAGAAACGGCTCGATCCAAAAGACAGCTGGCGCAATCATCAACGGGTCCAATTCATCAAGGGATTCTATTGGATACGAGACCAGGTCAATACCTTGTTCCGTGAATATGAACGCACCGGGGAGATCGAACATCGGCAAATTGATTTTTTGCTGGAAAAAAAAGTCCGGGAACTCAAAGATTTATCCCACATCCTCTACCGGGTTTCGGACGAGGTCAGCATCGACCGGAAAAAACAGCGGATTTTTGACAAGGTATTCGGGGAAATGTGGCATGAACTGGATAAATCCCGCGACAATATCCGCCTGATCGAAGTCTATTCCAACCTGTTCGAAAACAATCACGACCCCGATGCGAACGGAAAAAACAGTATGCTGAAAGCCCTGGGCCGCCTGGATCACCAGGTTCTCACCGCGGCCCGGCGGGATTTACCATACTTATTGCGGCGCTCAAAGCGCATCATGGACCAGCTCGTCCCACTCTTTGAAGAGATCCTGGGGGTATACCGCGAGAACGAGATTGTCCTCCGAAGCCTGTATTTTGCCAAGGAAGATTTGGATTCCTTATGCCGCCCCTCCACCGTGGAGTATTTTTTCCCCTTGATTCATGGCTCCGTGGAAAATGGCTACCACCGCTTGATCAACTCCTTGATCACGTCCAAGCATCTCAAGCAAGCGCGGAAGGTGCTGGACGAATTTAAAACCTGGATCAAAACCCATACCCATAAACCCGCTGCCGAAGTTCTATGCCAACAACTGGAGGACCGCTTGAACGAGGCCTGACCCGATTCAGTCGGGTAGGACCAGGGGGCGCGCCCTCTGTCCTACCCCGCTTCACCGTGCGTGCGGTTCCGGATACGGCGACCGACACATTGAAGACGACTTCCTCGAACGTTTCTTCGGTCACTTTGTTTAAGTAGATCGACGAGAGACTC
>JAVFAP010000045.1:0-12669 GCA_034002445.1 bacterium
AAAGACAGAATAAGAGAGTTTTAAAAGCAGGCCTTTATGCCTGCCTTTACAATTTCTATCATGCAGACGAAAGATATCGATCATGATAAAATCATCCTCCAAACGTTCCCTGTTCACTCTATTTTTCACCATGGCCCTGTTTGCAATAATTTCCATCCCTGCCAGGGCAATCGATAACGAGATCCAAGCGAAATTTGATGCTGCCTATCAGAAGTGGATTTCGTATTGTGAGGCTCAGCCAATCAATCCACTTTCTTCCAGCATCACGATTCATGTCGAAAGCGATGAATTTCAACAGATCATAAACCTGGGTGTCGCCGCACTCCCGTGTATTTACGAGCAAATGAAAGCCGATATCGACTATCGGCATATCTATGGATTGCATATCGCATTTCATAAAATTTGCAAAGCCATTCCTTTTGAGGGGCAAAGAGGGCCAGAGGGAATGACGATGTCCCAAGTTTATCAAACATGGTATCGGGACGAATACCCCAAAACGGGAACGAAATTCGAGACTCTCTACACCATCTGGAAAAGCGAGCCTGCGGAACTCAAATTTCATTATCCTTTTATCCAAAACAATTCCCAAAAAACGACACAGAAGGATAAACAACCACAAAACCCGAATGAAGATCGGATCGATTTTTATCATGAACTTTCTAGTTCCGTAGGGGTGTCTTATCCACTCTATGACATCAAACCAGATCCCTATCCACTGACAACCTTCGAGAAAATTCGCAGACTGGGTATCCCCGCTCTGCCGTATGCTTTTGCGAAGCTAAAAGAAGGGGATTTGGATGTCTTACCCCTCATCAATTACTGGACCGACAACGCACTGGAGAAGGCCATTGAGCAAAATGCAATCCCAAAAGAAAAGATCCAAGCCTTCAGCCTAGGGTGGTGGGAAGAAAATAAAAACAAGTGGGCCATGCCGGATATTTTAGCGATGAAAAAGTTAAACCCTTCCTAACCCTTCGCGATTCGCGCGGTCGAGGACGACCCTGATCCCGCATTTCAGCCGATTCTCCAGATAATTGCCGAAAAGGATTCCTTCGAAATAAGCCGAGTCGAGGATTCGGGGAATCCAGTCACACATCCTCCATGTGATGAAGGAAAGAAGGTCATGGAAGACTACTACCAGCCTTGATGTATAAACAAAACAGAGAAAATCAACGGGCAGGCGCTTAGGCCAGAGCGCCTGCCCCCCTTCGCCCGCTTTGCCCTCCCACCGAATTCCACGCCGATCCACCACCGCTCACCCTACATGGATGGGGAAATCACGGCATAATTCTATCAGGGGATTCCCCCTTGGCCGGTGAAAAGCCGGCCTCCACTCATCGGTGAGGAACGAGCGTATGCCCATGTTGCTTCAAATCGTGGTCGTTGTCATCCTGACGGGTCTGGGGTTGGCGAAGCCCCCTTTAAGCCAGGCGCAACCCGCGGCGAAACCAGCCCAAGCCGCCGGAGTGGAGATTGCCTGGAACTTTGAAAACGGCAGCCTGGGCTCGTGGTCCTCGGGCAAGAACGGGGAAATCATTCTCACGCACAGCCGCAACGCGGGCGGGCTGTGGTATTATTTCCGTCTCGATCAGGTCCAGGGCAAAACCCTGACCTTCGTGTTTGAAAACGCCCGCCGCGATTTCTATGACGATATCAGCCTCCCCGTCTGCAGTTATGACCAGCGGCATTGGTTCCCCCTGCTGGACCGGACCATTCAGCCCCATGCCTCCGACACCAATCTGATCCGCTATACCTTCCGCCACACCTTTGGACCAAAGCGGGCCTGGCTCGCGTTCAGCCCGCCCTACACCAACGCCATGCTCAACCAGCAGATCACCGCGATCGAGACCCATCCCCACGCCAACGTGCTCTCCATCTGCGATACCCCGCTGGAGCAGCAAACCCTGCCCCTGGTGCACATCACCGACCCGGAGGTGCAGAACCCCAAAAAGACCGTCTTTCTGCTCTGCCGCGAGGACGCGTACGAAACCGCCACCTCCTGGCTGGCCGAGGGTTTCATCACCGCCCTGCTGGCGGACAGCCCGCTCGCCTCCGCCATCCGGCGGCGCTGCCATGTGCTGGTGGTCCCCATCTTCGACCGCGACGGCGTCAGCCGGGGCGAGATCATCCACCCCCTTCCCTTTGGAGACCGGGCGGTCTTCTGGACCGAAACCTGGCCCGAAACCACCTATTCCTTCTTTGAACAACGACAGATGAAACAGTTCTTGCAGCAATGGAAAAAAGAGGGCAACGGGATCGATCTGGCCCTGAGCCTCCACTCCGAAACCTGGAAATCCAACTTTATCCGCCCAGAACACTGCAAGGAAGAAAACGCCACTGCGCAAGAGAACTTCTTTATCGAACTGCTAGGGAAAAAATACATGCCCTGGAACAGCATCGGCAAACGTCTGGAGATGGATACTCGCTTCACCAAGGTGGTTCATGATTTCTTCCCCTCCTCCATTTCAGGCGTCATGCAAACCGACTACATTTACACGGGGTTCCACCCCACCGTCCCCTTCGTCTACAAATCCACCGAGGATCTGGCGCAAGAGGGCGATCTCTTGCTGCGGGCCATCGGGGAATTCATCGGCATCCAGGACAGCAATCCCGCCCCCTACCTGCTAGGCGCCATGCTGCAAAAACCCACCGCCACCGAGGACGAGATGATCCCCGTGCAGTGTGTGTACCGTGATCTGCTGGGCCGCGCCCCCACCGCGGTACAGGTTGTGGTCAACGATACCGCCTACGACCTGGCCCCAGTGGATGAGGCCGATACCGCGTATGCCAAGGGGGTGCTGTATGCCGGCTTCTTACCCGCCCCCAACGCGCAGAATACCTATTATTTCCAGGCAACCAACGAGGCTGCCTCGGTGCGCGTCCCTCGTGAGGCCATCCCCGGCCCGATCGTTTTCGCGAAGAAGAAAAAATAGAGCAGAGCGCACCCGGCTGGATCCAACACCCAACGCGGCATCGCATGGGCTGGACCAATTTGGTTATGAGGTAAAATCGGGTAGAATGAGGGAACAACCGTGATAAAGGAGTGTATGCCATCCATGAGCAAGCAGTGGGAAACCAGGGAATCGCGCTATCTCGCCAAGTACCGTATTTTCGATCTGCGGGAGGATGTCTGTATCTCGCCGCGCACCGGCCAGGCCCACCCCTTCTATGTGCTGGAAACCCGGGACTGGATCAACATCATCCCCATCACACCGGAAGGGCAGATTGTCATGGTGCGGCAGTACCGCTTTGGGACAGGCGAAGTCACCCTGGAAATTCCCGGTGGCCTGGTCGACGCCGAAGACGGCTGTGTCCAGGACGCCGCCCAGCGGGAACTGCAGGAAGAGACAGGGTATGTATCGGATGACATCATCCTCTTGGGAACGGTACGGCCCAACCCGGCGATTCAAAACAACACCTGCCACATCTTCCTGGCCCGCAACGCCACCCCATCCGGAAAGCAAGCCCTGGACGCCTGCGAGGATATCGCGGTGGAACTGCACAGCCGTGAATCTGTGGAAACCATGATCCGGCAAGGCGAGATCGACCATTGCATGGTGCTCAACGCGTTTTATTTTTTGAATTTATACGACAACCGCTGAAATCAGAATAAATCACGCAGGCCAACCCCATGCCCTTCTTCGATAAACATTTTACCGTGTCCGAAGCCAATGAATGCCTCCCCCGCGTCCGCGAACTGTTCGCCCAGATTCATGCCCTGGTCACCATCTCCAAGCAGACCCAGTTTCTGCAAAGTCTGCCCGCACCACCCCTGCCCACGGCCCAAACCAACGGCAAACACAACAAACCCAAGGATCTCCGCCCCCATCTCCAGGCGTTAATAACCGAAATCACCGATCAGGGGATTGTCATTCAGGATATCTCGCGTGGCCTAATCGATTTTCCCGCGTTTATCGAGGGGGAAGAAGTCTTTTTGTGCTATGAACTGGCCGACGGCGACACGGTGCGCTTTTACCATCCCCTCCAGACCGGCTTTGGCGGCCGCAAACCCATCCCCGATTCCGCCTATTTTTGAGCCAGCCGGTGTGCGCCGCGCCTTCAGGCTTTGAGGCGGTTTCGGAGGGTATCGCTCTTGATCTTCTTCCCCGGCTTGGCGGGCGTGGGGGGCGCGCTGGGTGCCGGGACCGGCAGATGGGTATCCAGCGGCTGATCCAGTTCGTCCAGTAGCACTAGCAAACGGGCCATTAAATCACCCTTCTTCTCTTTGTCTTGAAACTCGATCGCGACATGATCGCCCTTGGCCGCCACTTGGAGTTTCAAGCCATTTTTTCCATCCAACTGCAAAACCCGCATCGGATGAAAGCGGTCCTGCTGCGAGGCGTGGTAGCGGATATACCCGTTGTGCTTGTGCAGATTGACGGTATCCATCCCCGCCTGATAGGCTCGGACGCGCAGGCGTAAGCCTTGCATCAAGCGCTCGGTTTCCGGGGGAATCTTGCCGTAGATATCCTCCAGTTCCGCCTTGAGTTCATCGATCGCTTCCGGAGTTTTGATCTTGACGATGCGCTGGTGCAGGGCCATGCGCTGTTTGCTGCTTTCGATATAGGTGGGCGGAATGGTCCCCTTGGGGCTCATCTCCAGTACCGTTTCCCACTCGATGGGGATGCCCTTGCGGTTCTTCTGCATCAGGATGGTATCAGAGAGCAATTTGGTATAGAGATCGAAACCGATGGCGGCGATATAGCCATGCTGTTCCCGCCCCAAGATATTACCAATCCCCCGAAGTTCCATATCCCGCATCGCCAGGTGAAACCCCGAACCCAGCTGGTTGTGCTCTTGCAAGGCCAGCAGCCGCCGCCGGGCGAGTGAGGTGAGGCCCGTCTTGCTGGGCACCAGCAGGTAACAATAGGCGCGGTGGCGGTCCCGGCCCACCCGGCCGCGCAACTGGTAAAGCTGCGAAAGGCCGAAGGTGTCCGCCTTGTTAATGATGATGGTATTGACATTGGGGATATCGATCCCATTTTCAATAATTGTCGTTGCCACCAGCATATCATACTCGTGCCGGATAAAGGCCAGCATGATTTTCTCGAGTTCATGCTCGGACATTTGGCCATGGGCCACGCAGAGCCGGGCCTGCGGCACCAGTTCCTGCAGCCGGTGCGCCATCTGATAGATGGTCTCCACCCGGTTATGGACAAAGTAAACCTGGCCATCGCGGGAGAGTTCGCGCAGCACCGCGTTCTCGATAACCTCTTCCGACCATTCCATGATATAGGTTTCGATCGGCAGGCGGTTTTTGGGCGGCGTGCTGACTAGGCTCATATTGCGGATGCCCGAGATGGACATATACAGCGTGCGCGGGATGGGTGTGGCCGTCAGGGTGAGCGTATCCACCAGTTTTTTCAGCTGCCGCAAGCGCTCCTTATGCTTCACCCCAAAGCGCTGCTCTTCGTCGATAATCACCAGGCCCAGGTCCGCGAAGCGCACATCGCGCGAGAGCATGCGGTGCGTCCCCACCGCGATATCCACATCCCCATTGGCAATGGCTTCGACAATGTCTTTCTGCTCACCCGCCGTTTGAAACCGGGACAGCATCTCTACCCGAACCGGATAATCGGCCATGCGCTCCGAAAGATTGGTAAAATGCTGTTGGCACAAAATTGTAGTAGGAACCAGGACCGCCACCTGCTTGCCATCCATCACCGCCTTGAAGCAGGCGCGGATGGCGATTTCGGTCTTTCCAAAGCCGACATCCCCGCAGATCAGCCGATCCATGGGTTCGTCGCTCTCCATGTCCCGCTTCACTTCCTCGATGGCGCGGTACTGGTCGGCGGTTTCTTCGTACATAAACGAGGCTTCAAACTCATGCTGCCAGGTGTTGTCCTTGTTGAAGGCGTAGCCCTTGGCGGTGGAGCGGGTCGCGTACAAATCCAGTAGTTCTTCCGCCATATCCTCGATGGCCTGCTTGGCGCGGGCCTTGGTGCGTTCCCAGTTTTTTGTCCCCAGTTTGGAAAGCGCGGGCATGGCGTTCTCCCCGCCGACATAACGACCGATCCGGTCAATCTGTTCGATCGGGACATAAAGCATGCCCCCCTCGGCGTATTCCAGCACCAGGTATTCCCCTTGCTTGCCTTCATGCTCGATCTTGGTCAGTTTGACAAAGCGACCGATGCCATGATCGATATGCACCACATGGTCCCCCGGTTTGAGTTCCAGCAGATCCGAAAGGGGTACCGCGATTCCATCCCGAGGCGGGGTGCGGAAGCGGCGGTATCGGCCGAAGATTTCCCGGTCGGTGCACACCATCAGGTTACGTGTTTCGATCGTAAACCCCCGGTGCATCGAACCAACCAGGGTCTGTGGTATCTTTGCCGTGGCAGGAATCGCCAGTTCTTCGCGGCGGGCGTGGAGAATTTCATTGAGGCGGCTCTGCTGCCCGGTGTTATCGCAGACAATCACCACGCGCCGCCCCGCCTCACATTCCCGCAACAGGGTCGCGATACGCTCCTTGGCGTCTTCGCCAAAAAGTTCCACGGTCGCGCAGCCGAGATCAACAACATCCGGGCCGGGCTCGAGGGCAAAATCCATCAAAAACAAGCGCTGACGAGCGTGAAGGGTGTTTCGCCATTCCTCATATTTATAGTATAACGTTTGTGGCGGTTCTAGTAGCACCGCCTGATGCTTATGGAAATCCTCCTGCCCCAGGTCGACTTCCGCTTCATCCTCCGGCCTCTGTTGGTATTCGGTAAACCGCTTATCCACCAAGGCTTCAAATTCCAGTCCATGCTGCTCGGTTTCTTCAAAACCAGAAACCGCCACGGGGGTTTCCGCGCCAAACAGATCGGGGAGCGAGCAGAGCGCCTCCCCCGCCTCCAGGGCTTGCCGCAGCACTTCATCCTCGTTGCCGGGATAAAACACCGCTTCGTCCAGCGTTTCAGACGACCGTTGGGTTGAAACCTGGAAGAGGCGAATGGATTCGACTTCATCCCCCCACAGTTCAATCCGAACCGGGTCGGGATACGAGTACGAATAAATGTCGATAATATCGCCCCGTGTAGAAAAATCGCCACGCTGGGCGACCAGATCCCGGAACTCATAGCCCTGGGCCACCAGCCACTCCGCCACGGATTCCCGCCGGATTTCCTGCCCTTTTTTAAGATGGAGGGATTTTTGTTTGTACGCGGCGATGGAAGGCAGCCGCTTGAGAATCGCGTGGATCGGCGTTACGACAATAAAGGCGCTTTGTTCGTGCCGCTGTTCGATCCAGGCCTGGATGGGAGCCAGCCGCTCCATCCGAATCGTCAATTCCGGCGCGTGGGACTCGTACGGCAAAATCTCCAGGTGGGGGAAAACATACACTGCGGGCGCGTTCTTCACTCCGGTCAAAAAAAACGTCAGGTCATCCGCCAGCAGGTAGGCGCTGCTTTGGTCTGGGGTAACCACCACCAGGGGCTGGCGCCTCTTCTGCACCAAACTGGCCAGCAGCAATCCTTTGGCGGATCCCACCGCGTGCAAGCCGTATGTTTCTGTTGACGGAGAAGCAAGGCGGTGGAGGATCTCTTCAAATTCCGGTCGGCCTGAAAAAACATCGCGAACCGAGGTCAGCAGCAGATGCGTTTCTTGAGAAGTCTTGTTATTTGTCGCCATGATGCTCTATTGAAAGGCCCCCAGAGTGGTGTGCGGCCCCCTGCCTCAAGCCAGGCTTGGGGAATCGGCCGAGAGAATCCCGCACAATAGGGTCTCCTTCGTCATAATCCAGAATCGATTGTACGGCAATACCCTATACAATATCCGCCCCAAGGGCGTTCGACAATGGTCCGGTCAAAACCTCGTTCGGCCCCTATTGGCGCGAACACGGAATCGCTTATACAATACAGCCCTCAACACCATACCAAGGAAAACACATGGATACACTTACACCAGAACAACAACAGCGCTATACCCGCCAGATTGTCCTGGAGGGCGTAGGGAAAGAAGGCCAGCGGCGCCTACTACGGCATAAAATCCTGATCATCGGCACAGGCGGGCTGGGCTCTCCCGCCGCGACCTACCTGACCGCCGCCGGGATCGGCACGATTGGCCTGGTGGACGATGACGCCGTCGAACTCTCCAACCTCAACCGGCAAACCCTGCATTCCACTGCGGATATCGGGGTGGACAAAACCCGCTCGGCCGCGCAAAAACTACGGAACCTGAACCCTGATGTCCAGGTGATCGAACACCGTCTGCGGGTTACGGAAGAGAGTATCGGGCCCTTGCTCGCACCCTATGATCTCATCCTCGACGCGACGGATAACTACCCCACCCGCTACATCATCAACGACGGTTGCGTCCGCGCCCGCAAACCGCTCATGCACGCGGGCGTCTCCGCCTTCGGTGGGCAAGCGTTTCTCATGCTCCCCGGCCGGACACCTTGCTACCGTTGCCTGATCCCCGAAGCCCCGCCCCAGCCTGTCTTTCCACCCGGCTTGGGCGCGCCGATCCTCGGAGCCACCGCGGGCATCATGGGGACCATCCAAGCCATGGAGAGCATCAAGTTCATCCTGGGCATTGGCGAACCGCTGATCGGCAAAATCCTCACCTTCAACGGCCTGACCATGCAGTTTCGCCAAATTCCATTTCCCCGCGACCCCGAGTGCCCAGTGTGCGGCCATTTGACCTGAACACCATGCACTTTATTTGGGATCAGCAGCACCCGCTGATTGCTGGATGGACGTGAACAGAGTATCCAGAAGGCGGGCCCGGTGGGCATAGGTATGATGGGCGATCACCTTGGCCCGCGCCCGCTCGACACTCGCCCGGCGCTCGTTCTCGTGTGATAAAAAATAGGCCAGCAAACGCCGCAGTTCGGCAACCGACCGGTAAAAAAACACGTCCGGTCGGGCATCGGCCCCCAAGGGTAAATCGGTCACGAATCCTGGTTCAAAGATCTCATCCGCTTTGGGCAACCAATCCGAGAGCAAAAATCCACCCGCGGCCGGCACATCAAAATCGCGCACATTCAAACACGTGTACGATTGTAAACTATGAATATTCAGTACCACCGCGGCGCTGGCTGAAAGATCCGCCGCCTGCTTAAACGGCAAGATCCCCTTGTAACACCGCGCGAACGCGGGATCGGGCAGCAGCCGTGTCCAGTCTTCGTTGCCATACACATGCAAATCCAAATCCAGCAGCGACCGGATCACCCCCACACGGAAGCGGCTGTTCGCTTCCCATAACAATTTCTGCCGAAACTCATCCAGAGTATCCAAGGGGAGTTCACCTGGCATGGGGAACTGTGCCATCACCTCTCGCACTTTTTTGCGCGGGTATGCGAGTTTCTCTTGAATCACCTGTTCGCAATAGCCCTGCCACGCTGGGGAAAGTTGCCCAAAAAAGGCTCGCTGATCCCGCACCTGGCCGACAAACACCACCTCACAACGCCGGGCCGCGCGCGGTCGGCCCCGCCGAGTGCTCGTTGCCGCCCCCGGCATGAAGAAAAGCCGCCGTGCCCCATGCCGCACCAGGGTATCTCTCCACTCCCAATCCGCGACACCGAACAGTTCATCCTCGCCCAGGGGATAGCGGTCCAGCAAATGTTCCCCATAGAGCGGATCGTCCGCATACCAGACCACCTTGGGTATCGGTAACGAACGAGAAAACTCGTACCCGAGAGCAATCTCAGTAGCCGGTGCTTCATTACAGAGAAAAATCAGACTGGGTTCAAACGCCACCAGTTTGAGAATCCGGTAATAGGGGGGATAGTATTCTCCTGGCCGCAGGACGGTATATTCGACTTCATATCCCCGCTTCTCGAGTTCATGACAAAGGGTCCGGATCAGGACATGCTGAATGAGGGAGTATCCCGCTTTCCCCCGCAGATCCGCATATGTCCAAACGCGCCGCTCGGGTTTCTTTTCCCGCAGCCGCTGCGGCAAACCAGCCAACAAGTGTTTCAGGCGAGCCTTGCGGGCTGCCACCTCATCCTTGACAGCCAGCAGCAGATTTCGCGCCAAGGGATCCGCTGGCTCACTCGCCACATACAGGGGCTGGGCCGCCGCCTGGCAATACGAAACATCCCAGCACGCCCGTACTTGCGCCATCACATCATCTCCAACTGCCCAAAAAATGCGGCGGCTTCGCAGAAGAGGCACACAATCCTGCGTGGCCAAAAGAGCGGCAAATCCCTCCATCCGGGGCTCGATCACCAGGATCCCCCGGTTATTCTCCACGATAGGCCCCGCCACCTGCTGCAAGCAAGATCCATCCCCCACGCCGGTCAGGTACAGGAAATCCGCGCCCGCGTCAAATCGCCCCAGCACGGAGGCCGCTTGCGAGGGCGGGCAGGATGGCAATGGTGACTGCGCCACCTCTGGAACTGATTGGACTTGGGTATATAACGCGGGATGGGTTTTCTTTAAGACCGAAAGATTGCGCTGATACAGGTTGTTCATCCGGGTGGTCTTCTCCGCACAAGATCATTCGCCCTGTCCACTTCAGGATCAGACCACCTCCATATTTTTGGGGATTACCGTGATCTGGCCATCCGAGACCAGAAATTGTTTCCGGTCACTTTCCGCATCATAACCGATCACAGTATTGTCTGGGATCGATACATGTTTATCGATGATCGTGTTCTGTATTTTGCAGTTTTTCCCGATACGGGTACGGTTGAAAACAATGCAGCCTTCCAGGTGCGATCCCTCGCCCACGCGCACCTCGGGCGAAATAATACAACGCACCAGTTCCCCTTCGATCACACAGCCATTCGCCACCATCGATTCCTGAATCTGTCCCGCTTTGAACGAAGAGACATGAAAAACGGAAGGAGGTAACGAAAACGAATCGGTACGAAACGGCCAAGCATCCGAAAACAGATTGATTGGCGCATGACCATCCAGCAGCGCCATCGAGGCTTGATAATAACTGTGAATGCTCCCGACATCCCGCCAGTAAGGATGTGGATCCTGCTGGGTAAACTGGTAGGAGAAAATGCGGGTCTTTTCCTGTTCGATTAGCCGGGGAATGATGTTTTTCCCAATGTCATACTTGGTATTGGCCGATTTGGCGTCCTCGATCACCGCGCGGACCAAGGTGGGCGTATTGAACACATACACCCCCATATTAACCAATGAGCGGTCGGGCTTACCTGGGATAGGCGGGGGATCCGCCGGTTTTTCCACAAAATCCAAGATTTGATCGTCCTCATTCACCTGCATCACACCAAAGGGAGAGGAATCCTGGCGCGGATACTCAAAACTGGAGATGGTCACATCCGCATTCTTGCGGACATGAAAATCGATCATGTCTCCGTAGTTCATCCGGTAAATATGATCCCCCGATAAAATCAGCACCCGTTCCGGCCGCATTTGTTCTAACAAGTAGACATTCTGGTAAATCGCGTCCGCGGTCCCCTCGTACCAGCGGGAATGGGTACGGTGCTGCGGCGGCACCGTTTCAATAAACTCCCCCAAATCCCGGTGCAACAAACTCCACCCTTCCCGAATATGCCGGTTGAGCGACTGGGATTTGTATTGGGACAGGACAAAGATATGGCGCAAGCCCGAATTGATGCAATTCGAAAGTGTAAAATCGATGATCCGAAAACTGCCCGCAAAAGGCACCGAGGGCTTGGAGCGATCCTTGGTAAGTGGATATAACCGTTCCCCCTGCCCTCCAGCCAGGATCAAAGTAAGGGTGTTACGCAACAAGGTTGATTGGGTTGTATCCATCCGCATATCCATGGTTCCTTCTCCCCCCTTCCTTCTATACAGATAAAAAGGTACGGACCTTTTGTTTCAGTTCGGTTAAGTCGCCCGATTTCACCACAAAGTCGTCGGCGTTCCAACTCATGAAATTATCCTGGTAGTTGGGATACGCCGAATGGATCAAGATGGGCCGCTTGCGGTTGATATTCAAAAGTCGCGAGATGGTCTCCAAGCCATCCATCCCCGGCATCCGGATATCGACAATCACTAAATCGGGATCGTTCTGCTCACACAGTGAAATCCCTTCAAATCCGTCTTTCGCGAGAAGGACGTTAAAGCCCTCCTGCGTCAATTCGGCTTCATACAATTCGCGTAAATACTGTTCGTCATCAATAACTAAGATGGTCTTCATCTAGGCACCTCCGTTGCTGGAAGCCGCAAGGTGACAGTTGTCCCTTGCCCCAGTTGGCTGTCGAGACGGATCGAACCGCCATGACTCACAATAATGCGCTGGGATACATGCAATCCCAACCCCGTCCCGGCATGTTTGGTTGAAAAAAAGGGTTCATAGATTCGCGAGAGATACTCCTCGGGTATCCCAACCCCAGTATCCCGTATGTGGCAAACGAACCACTCCCCCCCTTCGCTACGAGTCTCAATCGAAAGAATGCCCCCCTTCTCCATGGCTTGAATCCCGTTTTGGATGAGATTCACCAACACCTGCCGCATCAGATTCCGGTCGAAGGGAACCGAGATCAAACAGGGATCAAAATTCGTTTCCACTGTAATTTCGGCGGATTGAACCTCTTTTTGTAAAAAGGCGATGACCGATTCCACAAACTGGTTGAAATCCTGGCGGACCAAAGTGGGGGTGGAGGGCCGAGCATAAAAAAGCAGACGGTTCAATACATTTTCCAGCCGCATCGCCTCTTCGCTGATGATTTCAATATAATGGGTTGTCTTGGCATCCTCCTTCTGTGAGAATTTATTTTTCAGCATATTGGCGAATCCGCCGATT
>JAVFAP010000046.1:0-12661 GCA_034002445.1 bacterium
GCGGACGGTCACTTGGAACAATTCTTCGACCGCCTTGTCCACGTCCGGGTCTTTTTCTTGGTGGGACATAAAGTTGACATGCAGATTGCCGTCCCCCACATGGCCGAAGCAGAGGGTGATGACGTTATACTTATCGGCAATCGCATACGCTTCTTTCAGCATTTCTGGATAGGCGGCGATGGGAACGCAGATATCTTCGTTGGTTTTGAATGGTGCCTTGGCGTACATGGCTGGAGAAAGGCTACGGCGGATATCCCAGCAGGCTTCTCGTTCGGCTGGGGAATTCGCCAAGGTGATTTCATAGGCGCCGCATTCCCGGCAAATTTCGGCCAGGAGGCGGGAATCTTCCTGGAGTTTTTGCGGTTCAAATCCATCCACCTCAATCAAAAATAAGGCTTCGGCGACGGGGAGGGATTTTTCGGCGAAATGGCTGTTGGCCGCTTCCAGACTGGTGCGGTCGATGAACTCCAGCGCACATGGGGTAACGCCGCTTTGCAGGATTTTTTGTACCGCCTTGGCGGAATCGAGGACCGAGTTGAACAACGCGATGAACGTCGAGCGGTGGGGTGGGTAGGGGATCAGGCGCAGGGTCGCTTCGGTGATCACCGCGAGCGTTCCTTCGGAACCGACCAGCAGTTGCAGCATGTTGTAACCGACCACATTCTTGCGTGCCTTGGTTCCGGCCTTGATGATTTCCCCCGTGGGCAGGGCGGCTTTGACGGATTGCACCCAATCCTTGGTGGTGCCGTATTTGACGCAGTTCAGGCCGCCCGCGCATTCCGCCAGGGTGCCACCCAAGGTGGCCGTCTTGGCGCTGGAGGGATCGGGAGGATAGAAGAGGCCTTTTTTTTGCACCGCCGATTTCAATTGCCCCAGGACAATGCCGGGTTGAGCCGTGACGAAGCGGTTGGGCTCATCGATTTCGAGGATTTGATCCATTCGCTCCAGGGACATTAAAATCCCGCCGCGCAAAGAGAGTGCGCCACCAGTCATCCCTGTCCCCGCGCCGCGGGGATAGAGCGGGACGCGCAGATCGGTCGCGAGATGGAGAAGTGCCGCGATTTCGGTGTCCGTTTCTGGCCAGACGACCACATGCGGCGGGAACTGCTTCTTGGTGCCGTCGTAGGCATAGGTGATTCGATCCACCTCGTTGTCGGATATCCGGCCCGATGGCAGAATCGTGGCGATCTTCTTTTTGACTTCCAGATCAACCGCGCGGTACTCTGTGTCCTGCAATGGAGGAATTTTCATCTCGGTTCGCCTGCTTTATTAGGGTGAAATATAACCCTAACGGTTTGTATTCTTTTGGTTTATTCCATTATCTTTAAGAAATTACTTAAAAGGCGCTTGCCTTCAAGGGTCAGGATGGATTCAGGGTGAAACTGCACGCCGTGCACGGGGTATTCCTTGTGTTGGAGGCCCATGATTTCTCCCTGTTCGGTTTCCGCGCTAATTTCAAAGCAATCCGGCAGGCTTTCCCGATCCACGATCAGGGAATGGTAGCGGGTGGCGACGAAAGGATTGTCCAACCCCGCGAAAACCCCCTTGCCATTGTGATGGATGAGTGAGGTTTTGCCGTGCATGAGCCGGTCGGCGCGGCGTACGATCCCACCGAAATACTGACCGATACTCTGATGCCCCAGGCAGACCCCCAGGACGGGGATTTTCTTGTAAAAGTGACCGATGGCTTCCAATGAAATGCCGCCTTCGTCCGGGGTGCCGGGCCCAGGGGAGATCAAAATTCCTTTCGGCTGTCTTTTTTCGAGTTCTGCCACGGTCACTTTGTCGTTGCGATGGACTTCCAGCGTCGCACCGAGTTCGCCCAGATATTGGACCAGGTTGTAAGTAAACGAATCGTAATTATCAACGATGATCAGCATGATCAATTCTCCAAAATGGGTTCCTGTGCCCGTATGGGATTATTCCTTGGAACATTCGGCCAACTCGATGGCACGAAGCATGGCGCGGCTTTTGTTCATGACTTCCTTGTATTCCAAGTCGGGATCTGAATCGGCGACGATTCCCGCCGAGGCTTGGATATAAGCCTTGTTATCCAAAATAACAATGGTGCGCAGGGTGATGCAGAAATCCAAGTCGCCGTTCAGGCCAAACCAGCCTAAGGCGCCGGCATAGGGACCGCGCTTGGTTTTTTCCAACTCTTCGATGATCTCCATGGACCGGATTTTGGGGGCGCCCGTCACGGTACCTGCGGGGAAGGTTACCCGCAGCAGATCAAAGCCGTTTTTATCGCCGAGCAAATCGCCTTCCACGTTGGACACCAAGTGCATGACGTGGGAATAGCGTTCGATGTACATCAGATCGGTCACTTTCACCGTGTGGTATTCACAGACCCGGCCGATATCGTTGCGGCCCAAGTCGACCAGCATGATGTGCTCGGCCTGTTCCTTGGGATCGTTGGCCAGTTCTTTCTGCATGTATTGGTCTTCTTCCACAGTTTTGCCCCGGCGGCGTGTCCCGGCGATGGGCCGATAGGTGACGTGATCGTTAACCATACGTACCAGGATTTCCGGCGAGCCGCCCACCAGACAGACTTCTTCGTAGCGAAAATAGAAGGTGTAGGGGGAGGGATTGATGCGCCGCAAGGCCCGGTATAAATCCAGGGATGAGGACGAAAGTTCCACTTCGCTGCGGATTCCCACTTGAATCTGGTAAATATCTCCCGCTTTGATATGCTCCAGTGATTTCGCCACCGCGTCTTGAAACTCTGCTTTTTCCCAGTTGGTCTTGACAGTGGGGGGGGTGGGGAGGCCGGTCCCGAAGGGCACCTGGGGTAGGGGCGCTTTGAGTTTTTCCACGACCATCTTGATACGGCGTATGGCGTCATGGAAAGCGGTGTCGGGGTCGTTCTGAATATACGCGTTGGCCAGGACGGTCATGGTCCGTTGAAAATGGTCGAAAATGACCATCGTGTCGGTGTAGTAAAATACACTGTCGGGGATTTTGTAGTCATCGCGGTTGGTGAAGGTGAGTTCTTCGAAATACTGGGTCATTTCGTAGCCCAGGTATCCCACCAGACCGCCGGTGAAGGGCGGCAGTTCCTCACATTCCACCAAGTGGAACTGTTTGATGAACGATTCCAGGATGGCGAGGGGATCTTGCCCTTGGCTCAGATCGTGGATGGTTTCCTGGTCGGGGGTCCGCTCGATCAGTTGTTTGTCCTTGCAGATAAACATGCGGGAGGGAGTGACCCCAATGAAGGAATAGCGGCCTAATTTCTCGCCCTGCTCCACGCTCTCCAGCAGAAAGGCGTGGGGATCGTCTTTTGCCAGTTTGATGAACGCGCTGACTGGGGTTTCGAGATCCGCCATGATGATCCGGTAAACCGGAACGACGTTGCCTTGAGTCGCCCGTGATTTAAATTGTTCGAGAGTCGGTTCGTACATAATCATTTCTTCTGTGAGTTAAGATGAGTGGTAATACGTCGTACCCGGCTGGGAATAAAGAATGACAACGAATCCAGGATGGCTTGGGACGATTCGGGGCGAAGAAATCTTCGCCCCGGCCCTTATGGTCAATAGACTTTCTTGGGATCGAAGAGTGGCTCTTCGATAATTTGGGGTTCGCTGTCCAGGTCGTGGATTTCGCGGTAAAAACAAGAAAAGTAGCCCTTATGACAAGCCGCGCCCTGTTGCTGGATATCTAACAGAATGGCGTCGCCATCGCAATCGATGTAGATATGGAGCACTTTTTGGGTATGCCCGGAAGATTCGCCCTTGATCCACAACTTTTGGCGGGACCGGCTGTAATAGGTGGCGATCTTGGTTTCGATGGTTTTCTGCAGGGCTTCGCGGTTCATATACGCCAGCATGACCACGCGGCCGGTTTCGGCGTCGCGGGCGACGGCGGTTACCAGGCCTTTTTCATCAAATTTGACTTGATCCAAAATACTCATGAAAATCCCTTTCCTGAACAAAACGAGATGAGCACTTTATTGTAGCCGAAAAACATCGTTTCGCCAATTCAACGATTCGAAGAAACCCGATGGGGTGTTGTCATCTTTCATAGGCTGCCCCATCGGGTTGGAATTCAGTGAATTCCCCGATCAATACATAGCCCAATCCGAAACAGAGGTTTCGGTGAGGGTGGGGGTGAGGATATACCCAACCATTTTGCTGGTGGAAGTATCCAAGGCACTAAAGAACAATTCATCGATCCCGTCTTGATTGACATCTCCCAGGAACGAAAGGGACGTGCCCAAACGGTCCCCGTTTTGCCGACCTGAAATGGAGGTACGTAAAATGTTGACGGGCTCTTCCCACTCACCCTGAAGCAGGCTGAGATCCGCCACCAGCACAACGCCGTTCTGGCTTCCTTGCTCGGTCGCGCTTTCCATGGGCAACCCCATCGCGAAGAAGGTTCCGCTGAAATCCACCTGCTTGGTGCGGTTGGGAGAATCGAATGGAGTGGACATGGCGATGGAACGTGTCCCTTCCAGATCGGTAATGATCCGGTCCTGTTCGACGGTCTCTTGTCCGGGGATGATCAGCAGGGCACCTTTGCTGGTTTGGTATTCCCCAAGGATCGCTTCGGGGAATCCGAGGATGAGGTCGATCAACCCATCGCCGGTCAGATCGTGGCCCGCCATGAACTCGACCACGTTCATGTGAGGGATGGCGGATAAATGAACCTCAACGGAGTAGGCCCGTTCCGGCATGGTGGCGGAGGCGATTTTCCCTACAATCTTTTCCGGGCCGCCGGGAATGATGGAGAGCAGGGCGCGGACGGGCTTATCTTCTGTCAATCCATTGTACACAGCGAGGTCGGGGTATCCATTGCGAGTGTAATCACCAATAAAACTGATGTTTTTGATAACGCCCAGGGAAGTTGAGTATTTTTCATCCACCCCGATGAAAACGGCGGAGTTTTCTGGATCGAGTTCGGAGGTTTGGATCACCGCGCCGCGTTCGATCTCATGACCATAGAGCAGGTACGCTTTTTGGTTGAGCATGGCGGTGGGGATCACCAGATCGGGATAGGTGTCGTCATTGAACTCAGCCGCGTCGGGAATGGTTTGTCCCAATTTTTCGCCAGGCGCACCCACCAGGGTGAAGAGGTAGGGGCTATCGGAACTGGAGCCGAAGGGGTCATAGGCGCCGGCGATAATATAAATTTTTCCGCCCACACCGGCGTTGGGGGCGCCGACCGCGATATCATCCCGGCCGTCCCGGTTGAAATCGCCGACCGCGGCGATGGAGGTGCCAAAGCCGCTGCCTGGCTCGCCAACGAACGCTTTGCCCTGAAAGAGCAGATTGTTGAGATCGACCTTGGCAGGATAGCGTTTCGCCCCGGATTTTGCCCAGATAATATGAATGACATCGCCACCAGGGGAGGCGATCGCCAGATCCGGTCCGTAGCCATCCCCGTTAAAATCGCCCACACCCCGGACGACGGCTCCGGTTTGACTGGTTGCGGTTCCGCCGACGATGGAGGTGGAACCTTCGGGCAGCTGATTCAAGTCAATCGGCTGGGCCGAGAGAGTCATACAAGCACACAATACGCAACAAAGAACGATTAAGGGTTTCATACGATCTCCTGATTCCTTGGTTTCTTCCGTAAGGTATATCCACAGATTATACTTTTGTAAAACAGAGATTTAAGGAAATGCGAAAAAAAATAGAAAATTGGCGGTTTTTATGATGCTGGCACTGAAAGAGAAGAAAATCCTCATCGCGTCCGGCCCGACCTTCGCGCCCATCGACGCGGTTCGGTGTATTACCAACCGTTCCACTGGCCGTCTGGGCAGCACCATTGCCCACGAACTCCATGAAGAAGGGGCGCAGATAATCTTTCTGGCGGGCGAGACCAGCTGTACCCCATTAGACCTGTACCCCGAAGACGTCTTTCACCGCCTGAGCATCGAATCATTTTTCACGGTGGATGATCTGAAACAGCGGTTGCATACTCATCTTGCCTCCGGGACGGTTGACGCGGTGCTGATGGCGGCCGCGGTACTGGATTATTTACCGGTCCAGGCGGAAGAGGGGAAAAAATCATCCCAGGACGAGGAGTGGACGGTCACCTTTCGCCGGGGAGAAAAACTGATCGAGTTATTGCGGGGCTGGGATGCCAAGGTGACCATTGTTGGTTTTAAACTGGAAACCCACATCACCCTGCCAGAACTGATTGCCCGTGCCGAGGACTTGATGCGGCGCAGCGATGCCCGGATGGTCGTCGCCAACCGGTTGGAAGAAATCGATGATGGCACCCATACCGCCTACCTGGTGCAACAGAACCAAGGAGAGAGGAACCTCTCACCCGCGCTCCCCACGCGGGAAGCGATCGCGGCCGCCTTGGTACAAGCGCTCGCGCGTTGCCTGGTCTCGAAATAGAAGAGGTTTGAGACGGTTTCTCCTCATTTAAAAGCGGATCAGGCGGGTTTGGCTGTCTTTTTCCTGGGTGGGTTTCAGTCCGTCCAGGGTTTTGTTGTCGGAGGTGCCCGGTTCGCTGACACGGATAGTGTACGAGCCATCGTGGAAGACTCGGGGGGCATATTCTCCCTGCAGGGCGCGGGTCATATACAGGGTTTCGTTGTTGCTCTCGTCGATCACATGAATCACCGCGTTGGGCCTATTGCTGATCCGCAGGGTTGGCAGCCACCAGGTGGTTTGGCGGTTGTACAGATCGGCCATGTGGATAGTCACCGGCCAGCCGGGGAACTGCTGGGGGGCTTGCTGGGGATGGCTGTTCCAGGGCCATGCTTCAAAGACGATGGTTTGCTCTTTTTTATGCAGGCGCACGATGCCATAGCCATCGTTGTTCAATTCCCGGTTGACTAAAAACCGCCAGTCCGGCAATCCTTTGGCGGTATTGTTGCGCAGTGATTGTTGCGCGCTGATTTTGGGATTGGCGACAGCGTGAACCGTGATTTTATTGGCAAACGCGTCGGTATGGTTGCCGAGATAGGCCGAGGAATCCGCTGGTTGGTTCTCGCCCGGCGTGGCGGGATTCCACCAGGTGCGCCATTTGCTCGCGACCGGGGGGGGACTGAACTGATACCCTGCGTCCCTCCAATCTTCGAGACCAAATTGAACCAGGGCGGGGAGGTGGGAATCGCCCCCGATTATCAAGACATGGTTGCGGCGAAGCAGATCGAGGATCCGGCGACGGGCCCCCTGTGGCCAGCCATTGCTGTCGAGATCCATGATTTTTTCTCCACTCGGGCCGGTTTCCATGGCCGCGAAGAGCGAGGGCGTCAGCAGGACCTTCATTTCGGCCTGATTCCACCGGAAACACCAGTCCTGTACCTCTTTTAACTGGCTCTCCCCCAGCAGTTGGGTTCCTGGGATATCCGCCAGGACGGGATTGTAATTGGGAGCGGTGATGATGCCGTTTTCGCTTTGGATATTGGGGATGAGGGAGGGGATGGATTTAAACTTGCGGTCTTCGAGAGCAAAGAATCCAATCCCGCCATACTGAAATCCGCCATAGAGCGTTTCGATATTCTGAATGACCGGTCGCGGATTGGTGGCGCCGGGATTGTGGCTGCTCATGAGGCGTTGCACCATGTTGATGAAGTGGGCTTCTTGCATGTAGCCGCCGCTGGCCGGATTTCCGGTGATGTTACGGATCCCGCCCGCGCCCCAGAGCTGAGTTTGGTAGATGTCAGAGGGATTGGGTAAGATCACGCAGGGAATTCGGCGGGTAAGGGGCTGGTAGGCCCAGTGCCAGAGAAACCAGTGGTGGAGAAAATCGAGTTCCGGATTTCGGCCATTGCCCATGGAATTCTCTGGGCTGGGATCGGAGTAGACCTGCTCTCCAGTGAATATCAGCAAGTCGGGCCGTTGATCGGCCAGGGCTTGGATCAGGGGGGCATAGGGAAACCAGAGATTTTCAGCCGTCCATCTCCCCTTTTTGTAGTCTTCTCCTGCACCCCCTGGCGCCATGTCCAGCATTCGGCCCATCGGGTGATTTCCCGAGAGGGCCGCCAGGGTGATTTCCTCTTTTTCCCGGGGATTGTGGGTTATTCGCCCGTAGTATTCATGCATTTCTCCATCGAAGGGATAGGTGAGGCGATACTCATAATCGCGCTGCTCGTCCCAATCGGGGAGATGAAACGTGGCGATATAGCCGGGGGTGGTGATTTCTCCCTCCGTTTGGCTGGTCCAATCATTGGTGCCAATGGGGCGGAATTGCAGGGTGACGGAGTGCGTGTCGCTGAATCCCAGGGGCGGAAACTGGACCGTCATTTTCAGATTGCGCTCGTGGAGTGAATACAATGTACCCAAGATTGGTCCAAAGCGGCGCTCTGGAGAAAATTTGATTTTCGTACCGGTCACTTGGAGGTCGCGGAACCAATAAGTCATCGCATTTTCGCTGCGTCCGCCGTGGGAGACGAGGGCGATATTGCCCCGTAGGAAGGCTTCATCGATCTGGACCATGCGGGCGCTGGTCAAGAGTTCCTTGCGGGCATAATCATAGACCGCAATGGAGAGGGTGTAGGTTCCGTCCGCTTCGGGAATCCCGGTGAGCCTCAGTTCATAATCTTCAAAATCGCCACGCGGCACCCGCGTTCGATCCCATTCCACGCTGGTTTCATAGAGGGGGAAGGCGTAGGGAGGTTGATCCTGCTCATTGGACCGGAAAATAGGGCGGCCGGTGTTATCCAAGGCACAGATGAGGCCGCCAAACTGGCCGGGGAGATGGTGAATGAGAGAGGCGGCCCGGTAATCCACTCTTCCTTGGCCCGCACCAATCAAGAATCCGGACCAACTGTCGTCTTCTTGGACACGGGGATTTTTCATCATCCCCGTCCGGATCGAAATGGAAAAATCACCCATCCCGGCAATCATCTCATGCGTGATCAGGTGGACGGTACGCATGGGATGGGCGCGGTCGGCTTGCAGGCACTCCAGTCGGCCGATATTGATCCGCCAATCCTCCAGGCGGTTTGCCCAGTACTCGGGGCCGATCCATTGCCGGGTGATGTGCGGAGGCCACGCACTGCGGAACATGGTCTCATCCGCCTGCGATACGCCCAGGCTCAGGGTGAGGAGCCAAAGCAAAAGCAGGGAACCCCTGCACAGGATTTTGAACATGGTACGGTGTGTCATCGCTTTCTCCAGGAATGAAACTTTCTCTGATTGAAGAGAAGAAAAAACTTGCCGATGCGGGAATTCGCGCTGTCTAGGTTATTGTTCTACCGGGTAATGGGGGGAATCGGTCCGGGCGGAAGCAAGAATTTTAAAGATTGCCGCCACCACACCCGGGTGTTGATCCGCCACGTTATTTGCTTCGCCCTCATCGTCTTTCAGATTGTACAATTCCAATGGCTTGTCATTTCCAACGACCGCTTTCCAATTCCCCATACGGACTGCTTGATGGAAGCCGCGTTCATGAAATTCCCAGTAGAAATACTCGTGGCTTTGCTGCGGCTGGCCCAAGAGGGTGTTCTTCATTGAGAGACCATCCACCGCGGCGGGGGGCTCACCGCCCGCGATATCGACCGCAGTGGGCAAGACATCCCAGAAGGCCCAGGGTTGCTTGTTGACGGTTCCCGTCGGGATCGTTCCCGGCCAGCGGGCGATCATGGGCACGCGGATGCCGCCCTCGTACAGTTCGCGTTTGATTCCGCGCAGAGGGCCATTGTCATCAAAGGTGTCTGGATTGTGGCCGCCTTCCCGGTGGGGGCCGTTATCGCTAGTGAAGAAAACCAGCGTGTTTTCATCCAAGCCGAGTCTCTTGAGCAGTGTCAGCAAGTGGCCGATATCCGCATCCATGCGATGCACCATGGCGGCGAAATTCTTGTCTTGTTGAGGCCATTGTTGATCGGAGTAGGGCTTGTCGCTGGGGATCTGCATGCCCTGTTCCCGGCCCTCGTTAAAGGCGTGAGGGATGGTGTAGGCGAGGTAGAGGAAAAAGGGGTTGTCTTTGTTTTGCGAGACAAAATCCAGCGCTTCCTTGGTGAACGCGTCATGGGAATAGGTCCAGGTTTGGAAATATTCGCGTTCCTCGTTGCGCCAGAGATAGTCGGGGTAGTAATTATGGGCGCGGTGCTGGTTCAGATAGCCATACCAAAAATCAAATCCCTTGCGGTTGGGCACCCCGGTGGTTTCCGGTTCGGCCAATCCCCATTTGCCAATGATTCCTGTCGCGTATCCCAGATCCTTGAGGTATTCTGCCACCGTGCGGTCTTCAGGCAGAAGAGGGTGGCGCTTGTTGCCGCGGATGCGGGCATGGCCGGTGTGCATTCCTGTCATCAAGCAGCAACGGGATGGAGCGCAGACCGTGCTGCCCGCGTAACAGGACGTGAACCGCATCCCTTCCTTGGCCATTTGATCTAGGTGGGGCGTTTGGAAAAATGTTTGTCCATACGAGCCCAGATTGCCGTACCCTAGATCGTCCGCCATGATAAAGATGATATTGGGTTTTTGCGATGGGCTCCGAGCTTGGCTTTGTTGCGAAAAGAGGCCTTGGGGCCCTGCCGCCAGAGCCAGCCCGGCAAGCCCTGTCTTTTTTATGAAATCACGCCGATTGTGCATTGTCATCGTCCTTTTGGAATGGCATACGCCTATTAGTATGCATGAATGCTGTGATTTTTCCAATTGCATTCCGCGAGAAAGGGGGGGATTGTTTCACCACGCGACCTCGCGGAGGTTTCTGCATTTACCCTACTCCCGAATCTTGCGGCTTTTGATCTGGTTAAAGGCTGTCAGGGCCCGGTCTCGTGCAAGTGAGTGATCCACAGTCGGTTCTGGGTACGTCTCGCCCAGGACCAGTCCGTAGCGCCGCTGTTCATTCAAGGGGCATTGCCAGGGTTTGTGGATCCACTTGGTGGGGAGTTGGCTCAGTTCTGGAATCCAACGGCGGATGTAGTGGCCTTGAGGATCGAATTTTTCCCCTTGCAGAACCGGGTTGAAGATCCGGAAATAGGGGGCCGCGTCTGCCCCGCAGCCCGCCACCCATTGCCAGCCCATGCTGTTGTTGGCTAAATCCGCGTCGACCAAGGTATCCCAAAACCACCGTGCCCCCTCTTGCCAGGGGAGAAGCAGATCCTTGACCAAAAACGAAGCCGCGATCATCCGTACCCGGTTGTGCATCCAGCCTGTGTGCCAGAGTTCCCGCATACCCGCGTCCACGATCGGGTAACCAGTGCGTCCCTTTTGCCATGCGCGCAGCTGGGGTTGGCTGTTCTTCCAGGGGAACGATTCAAAATCCGCGCGCAAAGGCTGCGTGGCGGTATGGGGAAAATGGAAGAGCAGGTGGTGGGCGAATTCCCGCCAGACCAGTTGGCGCAGAAAGGACCAGGCTGGTTCGGACAGGCGTTTCTCCTCGCGGAGGCGCTCTTGGACCGCGTGCCAGATGTGGCGGGGGCTGATTTCACCAAAGTGGAGATGGGGTGAGAGGCGGGCTGTGCCGATTGTATCGGGTAGATCCCGGTTTGCCTTATAATCATACAGGCGCTGATTCAGAAAATCCGCCAGGGCGTGTTCGGCCCCTTGCCAGCCAGGGGACCAGGTTTCGCGAAAGCCGGCGGCCCAATCGATGAATGGCTTCAACTGTAAATCGCCCAGTGAGAGCGACTCGGGCCAGGTTGACGGGAAAGGGAGTTTTGCAGGCGCGGGGAGGGGAGGCAGCGGATTCTGTAATGAAAGGTAGTAGTTCCAAAATGGAGTGAAGACCAGAAATGGCTTGTTTTGTTTGTTGGCGATTTCCCAGGGTTCATAAAGCATAGCCGCGTTGAAACTTTCGACATCGATCTTCAGGCTGTGCAGTTCGCATTTAATTTGGGCGTCGCGCGCAACCGCCGCCGGCTCGTACCGCCGGTTCCAGAAGACCGCGGCTGCATTGGTTTTTTTAATCAACTTCTTGAGGATTTGGGCCGTATCTCCCTTCTGGACCAGCAGACGCGATCCTTTTTTTTGTAGTTCTTTATCGAGCGCGGCCAGGCTTTGGTGCAGCCACCATTGGCTGGCTTCGCCGGGCGGCCAGTCTCCCTCTTCGCTGGGGGACCAGATGAAGAGCGGGAGGATGGGGCCCAGCTGCCGCACCGCCGCGTCCAGCGCGGGGTTGTCGTGCAAACGCAAATCCTGGCGAAACCAGACAATGGATGGGTTCATGCTTTCTCCTTGGGCCTTACTCTTTCAATTCCGCCCACAAGGCATTCTCCAATTGATCATGCTGAAACGAAAAGCCCGCGTCCAGCAGTTTTTTCGGCAGAACCTTGGCTCCGCTCAGCAAGAGCTCCCGGCCCATCTCACCGAAGAGGAGCGAGACGGCAAACGCGGGCAAGGGGAGCCCCGCCGGGCGCTGCAATTGTCCCGCCAGAGTTTGGGCAAAGGCCCGGTTGGTTACTGGATGGGGGGCTGTGAAATTGACCGGCCCTTGGATGGACTCGGTTTGCATGCAGAAATGAAAGGCACGCAACAGATCCGCCAGGGCGATCCAGCTCATGAATTGCGTTCCCGGCCCGGTCGGCCCGCCCAGGCCCCAGCGGAAGGGTAGGAGCATTTTGGCGAGCGCGCCCCCTTCGGTGGAAAGCACCACCCCGATGCGGGGATGGACCACGCGAATTCCCGCGTCGCGGGCGGGCTGGGCCGCCGCTTCCCATTGTCGACACACCTCGGCGAGGAAGCCGGAGCCGGGGGGGGAGTCCTCATCCACGGGGGTATCTTGGCGGTCGCCATAGAAACCAATCGCGGAC
>JAVFAP010000047.1:0-12568 GCA_034002445.1 bacterium
AGATCAATCAGCCACTGCAGTCGGGCATTTTCTCCCGGGATGGGATCTTTGCCACGGGCGACACAGACCAGCTGGTCGAACTGGCGTTGTTCAAAAAGCTGGGTGATGGCTTGGGCCTGGAGACCATGTTCAATGCCGTTCTCCCGGAGGGACTGGATCAGGGACTCGGGTGTCCAATAGAAGGCCAGTTCTTTGGGAATGGTGACAAAAACCGCCATTTGATCATTGCTGATGGTCATTGCGGGCCCCATGGCGTGCATGGCTTGGAGCAAGAAGGGCAGGGGGGCATTCTGCTCTGGCTGGAGCAGTCCGGCCAGTTGGCGGAAGACCGCGAGCGCCGCATCGCGAACACGCTGGACAGGCATCTTGCCACACCAGTCAATGGCTTGGCCAAGGAAGGCCTTGCATTTTTCGACCTCGTTCTGATGGGGTGGAGTGATGACCCAGGTCGCCAATCCCTCTACCACAATGGACAAAGCCGTCTTGATTTTATCGCCGTCCTTGGACAGATGCACCGGGGTGTCTTAACCTCCTTTTGCGGTTCGATGGAGTCTCTGGTCTATAGTTTGCCTTGAGGGCAGGCAGAATCCTAGTGAAAAGATTCGATCCAACTAGATAATTTTTGGAAATACACCATGAATAGGGGACGATGACCGTAATTGAGTAAACAGAAGAGAGTGCTTCTTCAAGAAGGAATACTTCAAGAAGTATGAACCTCTGAATGTCGAGGCGGAACAGGGAGGGGACCGGTGCGGTCAGGTATTCTCTTGTTTTTGTTGAAAGGCCATCCGGGAGGAAGATGCTTTATCCGTTTTTTTAGCCGTTGGGTCGGTGCGCTGGGAGTGGGAAACGGTGTTGATGGAGGCCATCAGATGATCGATATCCTCGCTCATCGGGGCCAGAAAAAAGGAATCGAAATGATCCATGTCTGATTCGGCCTCCGTGATCCCCGCTACCGAATTGGTGCGAAAGGGTTTGCCTAGAAGCTCATAGGAGGGTTGGGCCTGGGTCCGTTTTTCCCGAATCAAAAGGGTAAATCCCTGGATTCCAATTTTAGTTTCTTCATCCAAATGGGCCAGGGTGCCGGTCAGCAAATCCTTGGCGACGGTTTCGGTGAATTGAGCGAACATTTCAAATTGCACGCGCATGACCCGGCGCTTTTCTTCGATGAATTTCACGCGGACTTCACGGGCTTTGAGGACGTAGGGGGTAAGACGCTTTTTGTGGAGATTGTAATTGGCGACATTCTGCTCGCAGAATTTACGAAGTTCCGTCACCAGGGCCATGTTCTTGTCTTGCATGGCTTTGAACAGTTCCTTGGATTTTTGCTCGTATTCCACGATAACGGGGTCGTCTTTTTTCTTGCGGTCCAAGGCTCCTTCCAAGACTTCAATTTCTTTAAGCAGGCTGGCGGCTTTGTTGTAGGTGCTTTCCAGATTGCGTTGAATGGTCAGGACTTTGGAATCGGGGAGGGGTGCGGTTACGCGGATATAGGTTAGGAGGGAAAGGCATCTCTGGATGCGGGTGGAAAGGTCCGCAGCCAACGTGCTTTCCCCGGGGAGGGTGCGTCGCTTTAATTGATCCAGAACCTGCTTCCTGCGGATGGAATCGGAGGCTTGTTTCTCTTTTTGGGTAACCGCCTTGCTTTTCCCTCCCTTTTGATCGATCACGATCTCGTTGAGGGGGACACCTTCCTTGGCTTTCTCCATAATCTGAGCCGCTTTTAACGCGGTATTGATCTGGGAAAGGGTTTTGTCGTCGTATCCTGTCATAATCCCATCTCTCTTGGGGGGCAAAACGAAGTGCGGGCCGCGGGGTGAACCCGGAGGGTTTCCGGTCTTTTGCCAGGGGCAACCCATCTCAACCGGACCGGATGGAAGAGAGCCCTTCCATCCGGTTTTGCATACGGATTGGGATGATATCTCAGTGTATCTTTTCTTTTGCGGTTTGAGAAGAAGAATTATGCATTATGGCATATTCACCATGCGGTGAGGCTGGCCGGTCGATTCAAGAACGGAGAGCCAGAGGTCTTCTTCGGGATCGATGGTGTTGCGCCGGGAAACCGCCGCTTCGATGGGGAGATGGGTGAAGTCGGAGTTCCAGTACCCCACCAGCATCCCGGTGCGGCCGGCCATGGCGGCGTGGATGGCGTTGTGAGCGAGGCGCAAGCAGAACATTTTATCGGAGGGATTGGCGGGGACGGAGCGAATATAGTAACTGGGATCGATGTATTTGATCGAGATGGGGATGGCGCGCTCTTGGAAATAGCGGGACACTTTATCGCGAACAAAAAGCCCGATGTCTTCCAACTTGATATTCCCCGAGGCATCTGTTTGGGTGATGCTTTCTTTCGCGAATAAATCCTGGCCCGCCCCCTCGGCGACTACGATAAGGGCGTGATGGCGGCGCAGGATGCGTTCTTCCAGCGCGGCCAGAAAGCCTTGGGGGGGCTGGAGGTCAAAGGGCACTTCCGGCACGAGGGTAAAGTTGACTTCGCCGCTGGCGACCGAGGCGTTCGCGGCGATAAAGCCGGATTGCCGCCCCATCAGTTTGACGATGGCCACACCATTGTAGGCCCCTTTGGCTTCGGCATGGGCGGATTGTAATACCTGGGTGGCGATGGAGTAGGCGGTTTCAAATCCAAAACTTTTTTCAACGTACATGATGTCGTTGTCTATGGTCTTGGGGATGCCGATGACCGCGATATCCAAACCCCGCCGCTGGATTTCTTCGGTCAGGGCCAGGGCACCGCGCAGGGTGCCGTCGCCGCCGATGGTGAACAGGATTTGAATGCCCCGCTTGGCCAGGAAATCCACCATTTCTTCCACCGGTTGCGGTCCGCGCGAGGAGCCCAGGATGGTGCCGCCCTCGTTGGAAATGGTTTCCACCCTCTCCGGCGTCAACAGCAAGGGTTCCAGCATGGAGCGTTCCACGAGGCCTTGATACCCGTAGAGGATGCCGTAGATCGTTTTGATCTTGTATTGGTAGGTCATGCCGCGCACCAGGCCCTTGATGACATCGTTGAGGCCTGGGCAAAGGCCGCCGCAGGTGACAATGGCGGCTTTGACATCGGAAGGATTGAAAAAGATGCATTCGCGTGGCCCGGCCGCCTCAAACGAGAGAATGTCGCGCCCGGCATCGGAGCAAGTTTTAATTTCCGATAAACGGCGGGGATACACGATCCGCTCGCTGTCGGCTACCGAATTGGGGGCATAATCTCCCATGATCCGGGAGAGTTGCAGGGGGGATTTATAGCGGCATGGGCCCAGTGTACGGACGGTGAAATCGGGGGTGGGTGTGCTGTTCATCGGTTCCCTTCAAAAACAGCAAAACCCCATCAAAGGGGTTTTGCAAGTGGTTTCAGCCTGGCAGGCTGTCGAACTCTTCTTATATCATGGACCTTCGTATTGGTAAAGTTCCGTGGAGAGATAGCGTTCACCGGTGTCGGGTAACAAGACCACGATGTCCTTGCCTTCGCCCAGTTCCCGCGCCAGTTGTAGGGCGCTAAAGGTCGCCGCGCCGCTGGAAATCCCGACAAACAAGCCTTCTTCCTTGCAGAGTCGGCGTCCGGTTTCCATCGCGTCTTCATTGGAGACTTGCATGACCCGATCCACCACATCCATGTTCAGGATTCCGGGCTTGAATCCGGCCCCGATGCCTTGAATCTTGTGCGGGCCTGGATTGCCTCCAGATAGAATGGGGGATCCCGAAGGCTCGATCCCAACGATCTGCACTGCGGGATTTTTTTCCTTGAGATACTTGCCGACGCCGCTGATCGTGCCGCCGGTGCCGATTCCTGCCACGAAGGCGTCGAGACGGCCTTCGGTCTGTTCCCAGATTTCCGGCCCGGTGGTTTGGTAATGGATTTGGGTGTTGGAGAAGTTTTCAAATTGCTGGGGGAGAAAATACCCGGGATTTTCCTGCGCCATCTGATAGGCTTTTTCTACAGCCCCCTTCATTCCCTTCAAGCCTTCGGTCAGGACGATTTCCGCCCCGAAGGCCTGAAGAATTTTCCTCCGCTCCAGGCTCATGGTTTCGGGCATGACTAAAATGCAGCGATACCCTTTGACGGCTGCGACCATGGCCAGCCCGATGCCGGTGTTTCCGCTGGTGGGCTCGACGATGGTCCCCCCCGGTTGTAACAGGCCGTCCTTTTCCGCGGCTTCGATCATGGAAAGACCGATGCGTTCCTTGACGCAACCCGCGGGATTGAATAATTCTAACTTCGCCCAGACCGTGGCGCAGCCGGGTGCCGGTAATTTATTCAAGCGGACGATGGGGGTATCCCCTATCAATTCGGTTATCGAGTTTGCTCTTTTCGCCATGGTATCCTCCAAGAATGTGGCGCCGGATTTCGTGTGCTTTGACTTGCGGTTTATATTCTAGGTTTTTTATAGAGATTAGCAAGGGCACTTGCGCCGCCTATGCCGCCGGAGTGTTTGCCCGTAAGATTATAGGGGAAACGGTGTCGCCAGGACAGATGAGGAAGGGGCTTTGTTGGATTTCTGCTGGGGCTGGGGGCTGAAAATTAGGAAAAAAAGTGAGGAGTGGGCGAGAATGAACGACGATTTGAATCTTGAGGTTACGAGAGATGCCTTGCCGCAGCGGATCGACAAGTATCTGGCCCTTGCAGTGGCCCTCTCGCGGAGCCGTATCCAGCAATTGGTGGAGGCCGGGCAGGTGGAGCGGAATGGGCGGCTGGTGGTGCGGGTGAGTGAAAAAGTTGGGCCTGGTGACCGCATTCGGGTGGTCTTGCCGCCCCCCGGGCCCTGTGAAGTGCCCCCGGAAGATCTGGCGTTTGGTATTTTGTACCAGGATGCCCATCTTGCCGTGATCGACAAACCAGCGGGGCTCTCGGTGCATCCCACAGAGCATCACAAAACGGGGACGTTGGTCAATGGATTGCTATACCGGATCAAGGATCTGTCGGGGATTGGTGGCATCCTGCGGCCGGGGATTGTGCACCGGCTGGACCGGGTTACCAGTGGAGTGCTGGTGATCGCCAAGACGGATCAGGCACACCAGGTGTTGAGTGAGGCGTTCAAAGCCCGGCAGATAAAAAAAATGTATCAAGCGATTGTCCATGGGGTGCCGTTGCAAGAGCGGGGCGAGGTGGACCAGCCTATCGGCCGCCATGCCTCGGACCGCAAGCGGATGTGCGTGCGGGCAGATGGCCGAATTTCCAAAACAATATATAAAATTTGCAGAAGAGGACTAGGCGGATCGTTCGTAGAGCTTTATCCTTACACCGGAAGAACGCACCAACTTCGGGTTCACATGAACTACCTGGGCTGTCCGATTGTCGGGGATCCGGTCTATGGATACCGGAAAACCAAGAATCGTGGGGAGTTAGAGCGGGTATTCCAGACCTATCCGGGGATCGCGCTGCATGCGGCCCGCCTGCGCTTTACACATCCCTGCCACGGCGAGGTGATGACCTTCGAAGTGCCTCTGCCAGAAATCTTTCACGCTGTAATCGAGAAAATGAAATGAACGAAGACAATAACCGCCGCCTGATCATGACGGAAGAAGATCTCCGCCGCACCTTGCATCGGATGGCGCATCAGATATGGGAAAAATCGAAAGCCGAGGATTTGGCCTTAGTGGGGATTTTGAACCGGGGTGTCACGCTGGCACAGCGGATCAAAGCCATCATCGAACCACTCTCCGGAAAAGAAATTCCTGTTGGGATTTTGGATACCGGTCTCTATCGAGACGATATCGGCATGACGACGATCGCACAGCCGGTCCGGAGCACGGAGATTCCCTTTGATGTGGAAGGGAAGGATATTGTGCTGGTGGATGATGTCATCTATACTGGCCGAACCGTACGGGCTGCGTTGAACGCGTTGATGGACTTGGGCCGTCCGAGCCGGGTGCAACTTCTGACCCTGATCGATCGGGGGCACCGGGAACTGCCGATTCAACCTAACTATATTGGACACGAAATCAAGACCTACGCGAAAGAACGTGTCCTCGTCTTTCTCCGAGAGGAAGACGAGACGGAAGGTGTGTTCATCGAGCAGAGCGGAGAGTAAAGCAAGCCCCGAAAGGGGCTCATTTTTTGTAAATGGAAGAAACAAGATGAGAGTCTGGCGAAGAAAAGACTGTCTGGGTTTGCGCGATGTCAGCCGGGATGAAATTGAACTAGTCTTGGATACCGCGCGCACGATGAAGGAAATCCAAAGCCGTACGATCAAAAAGGTTCCCACATTGCGGGGGAAAGTGGCCGTATTGCTTTTTTATGAGCCCAGCACCCGAACGCGGACATCGTTTGAACTATCCGCCACCCGTTTGAGCGCGGATGTGGTCAACATCGAAACCGCCACTAGCAGTGTGGTCAAAGGTGAAACGCTGGTGGACACCGCCCATAACTTGCGGGTGATGGGGACCGATGTCATCATCTTGCGTCACAGCATCACCGGGGCGCCCCATCACTTGGCCGAGCATATTGAACTGCCGGTCATCAACGCCGGGGATGGAACCAACGAGCATCCCACCCAAGCCCTGTTGGATATGTTCACCATCCGCGAACATAAGGGGACGCTGGATGGACTGGTGGTGACGATCGTTGGCGATGTCTTGCATGGCCGAGTGGCCCACTCGAATATGTGGGGCCTCTTGACCATGGGCGCCAAGGTTCGGTTTTGCGGCCCGCCTACCCTGGTGAATCCCCAGATGAAGGATATGGGAGTGGAAATCTACCATGATCTGGATGCCGCCATCGAAGGAGCGGATGTCATCAACATGCTGCGGATTCAAAAAGAACGCATGACGCGCAACTTTTTCCCCAGCATCAAGGAATACAGCCGGATCTATGGCTTGACCATGGAACGGCTGAAGCGAGCCAAACCGGGGGTGCTGGTGATGCATCCCGGTCCGATCAACCGCAATGTGGAGATCATGTCCGACGTTGCCGATTCGGATAGTTCCGTGATCCTGGAACAAGTGACCAACGGGATCGCGGTCCGGATGGCGCTCTTGTATCTCTTGGTCAGCGGCGAAAAGGAATCCTCCAAAAAATTGGATGAAACGCCCCCCTTGTTTGAAGAAATCAACGGATAACGGATAGATAGAGACCATGAAGACTTTAATTCAAAATGCACGCGTTCTCGATCCGGCTTCTCGAACCGATCAAGTGATGAACGTCTTACTCGACGGGGACCGGATCGCCGCTTTCGCCCCTGGACTCAGCGACCCCGAAGCTGTTTGTGTAGACGCGACGGGGCTATGGCTGTTTCCCGGCCTGATTGATATCCATGTTCATTTGCGTGAACCCGGATTTGAAGGGAAGGAAACCATTTATACCGGAACCCGGGCAGCGGCCGCTGGCGGGGTGACCGCGGTGTGCTGCATGGCCAATACCAATCCGCCCATCGATAACAAGACCGGAGTGGAGTTCATTCAGGAACGCGTGGCCAAGACCGGGTGTGTCCGGGTGTATCCCATCGGGACGGTGACCAAGGGGATGGAAGGGAAGGAACTGGCCCCCTTGGGAGAGATGATCGAAGCGGGAGCGGTCGGTTTTTCGGATGATGGGCGCGGGGTGATGGATACCCAGGTGATGCGCCGCATTCTGGAATATTCCACCATTTTTGGCACACCGATCATTTCCCACGAAGAAGACCATTCCATGACCGAGAACTGCCATATGAACGAAGGCCAGATGTCGGTGAAACTGGGGATGATTGGGATGCCCCGAGAAGCGGAGACCATCATTATCGCGCGGGATTTGATTTTGGCTGGCAAGACTGGCGCGCATATTCATTTTGCCCATGTCAGCACCAAGGAATCCGTTGATTTGATCCGTTTTTATAAGAACAAAGGGGTCAAGGCCACGGCGGAAACCGCGCCTCACTATCTCTTGTTGACCGAAGAGGCGGTGGAAGGATTCAACACCAATGCCAAGATGAATCCACCCCTGCGGACGCGAGAAGATCAGGACGCGCTGGTGGAAGGAATCCTGGATGGGACGATCGATTGTATCGCTACCGACCACGCGCCCCACTCGGTGTACGACAAGGATCAAGAATTTCCATTAGCCCCCTTTGGGATTGTTGGATTGGAAACCCTGCTGCCCTTGTTGCTGAACCAGATCCAAGAGAAACTGAAACTGGATGTGCTTTCGCTGTTGTCCTTGGTGACGAACAAGCCTGCCCGTGTGATGAGATTGCCGGGTGGGGTTTTGGCGCCAGGCGCGCCGGCCGATCTGGTGGTTTGGAATCCCGATCCGAAATGGACCATTGAAAAGAGCCGGTTTTATTCCAAATCCCGCAACACCCCGTTTGATGGCTGGCCAGTCCAAGGGAAGGTCCATGCTACCTACGTCGCGGGGAAACCGGTCTATCCATTTACATAAGAGGTTTGTGGTGAGGCGGGTTGGCTAAAAGCGGGGGTTTGTCCTGGGATCGGCGGTTATTTTGGGGAAACCCCGATGCGTACCGTCATTTTTTCCCGGATCGGTGTACACTGTAACAAAGTCATTACAGAAATGTTTAGGTTGTGAATTATGCTTGGAATCGGTACTGGTGAACTCATTCTCATTCTTGCCGTTATTTTGATTGTCTTTGGGCCGCAACGGATCCCCGAACTGGCCCGGTATGTCGCCAAGGGCATGAAAATGTTTCAAGAAGCGACGCGGGAGCTGCAACGCCAGATGGATATGGCGGAATGGGACCGCGAAGTCAAGCGGACCACGACCCGCACCAAATCCACTCCTTCCGCAACAGCCACTCCCGCGAAGACGGAATCCTCCCCGTATGAAGAAGACAACCCCAAGAGTTATGATCATTACCAGGAAACGTATGGGTACCCAGAAAACTGGAATCCCGATACCGCACCTGGATCAGGCTCTTCGGACACCCCGGCGACTCCCGCTGTGCCTGAGGAACCTGTCGATCCCGCGAAGGTCCACGATGCCGAGCGGGCGGCCCGCGAACTCCAAGGGTAACCGTTTTCTCTTATCCCTATACAAAAATTGCACAAGTTGAGTTTTAAAGCAATGGCAGATGTGACTCCAACACTGAATCCCACCGTCGCTGGGGCGACACCCGCACTTCCCGTCGCGGAAGCCACCCCGGCCCAAACCGCGAGTTTGTCCAACGAAGTCCCGTTTTCCTTAAATTCTGAATATTCAACCACTTCGCAAATTTTAACTGCCTTGGGAATTACCGGGGCAACCGCGCTGATTCTTTATTTCTTCCGGAAAAATCTCACTATCGATATCCCCATCACCGATGCCACGGGCGAAGTGGTGCCTGTAGACGGGTCCAGTGAGGAAGGCGACGAAGAGAATGAACTGGGCGGTTCCATGACATTTTTAGAGCACCTGACCGAACTTCGTATCCGCTTGATTCGCTGTGTAATCGCCCTGTCGCTGGGGGTGGTTCTTTGCTTCATTTTCAGTGATAAACTGGTTTATCTCTTGCGCAACTGTGTGCCCGAGGACAATGTCCGTCTTGTGACACTGCACCCGATTGAAGCCTTTCTTACCATCTTGAAAATTTCGGCCGTGGGGGGGCTTTTCATCGCGTTCCCCGTGATTTTTTATGAAATATGGATGTTTGTCGCGCCGGGTTTGTATAAGCGGGAGCGCCGGTTTGTATTGCCGTTGGCGATCGCGGCGTGGATTTGCTTTATACTGGGTGCGGTGTTCTGTTATTTTGTCGTGTTCCGGTTCGCTTTGGCGTTCTTTGCCAGCATGGCGGGGAACACGGCGGAGAACATGTGGGGGCTTAGCAATTATCTCAGCTTCATGATTCGCTTTTTGCTGGCCTTTGCCATTGTGTTTGAAGAGCCGGTGGTGATTTTGCTATTGGCCAAGGTAGGGCTGGTGAACCGCAAAATGCTTTCGGATTTCCGGCCCTATGCCATCATCGTGATGTTTGTTCTGGCCGCGGTTATTACCCCGCCGGACCCCATCAGTCAGATGATGTGCGCCGCGCCTCTGTTAATTCTCTATGAAGTCTCCATCCTAATCGTCCGTTTTATCGAAAAGGAGCAAGTGGAGGCCAGTGCATAAATCGGTCCAGGAGAAATTGCGGGCTCTGTTGCAGGGCAAGGTGATTTTGGTAACCGGCGGCACGGGAACGATCGGCAGTGAAATTGTGCGCCAGGTTCTCCCCTACCAGCCCAAAATCGTCCGCATTTTCAGCCGGGATGAATATAAGCAGTCGCTTTTGCGCTATGCTTTTCGTGAACGCCAGGATTTACGCTATCTCCTGGGGGATATCCGCGATCTGGACCGCTTGCGGCGAGCGATGGAGGGGGTGCATGTTGTCTTTCACGCCGCCGCGCTGAAGCGGGTGGAGGCGACCGAATACGATCCGCTGGAAGCGGTGAAAACCAATGTGCTGGGAACGCAGAATGTGATCTCGGCCACCCTGGAGAATCCCCTAACCGAGCGGGTGGTGGCGATCAGTACCGATAAATCGGTCAATGTCACTTCCACCATGGGGGCGACCAAACTACTGGCGGAACGCCTGGTGACCTGGGCGTCTTTTTACCGGCGAGAACCGCATAAAATGCTGTGCTCCGTGCGTTTTGGCAACGTGCTTGCCTCGCGAGGTTCTGTGATTGAGATTTGGAAACGCCAAATCGAAGATGGTGGCCCCCTGACCCTGACCCATGCCCAGATGCGCCGGTTCTTTATGTCCATTCCCAACGCGGTTTCCCTGGTGCTGCGCGCCGGTGCCTTTGCGACAGGGGGTGAGATTTTTATTCTGCGAATGAAAGCGGTGATGATCCAGCATCTTGCGGAAATTCTGATCGAAGAATACGCGCCTCGGGTGGGCCGCGATCCCCACACGGTGGCGATACAAGTTGTGGGGGCGGAACCGGGCGAAAAACTGGATGAAGAACTGCTGGCCTCCAACGAAATCGATCGGACCTTCATGGTGGATGACGAAATGGCGGTGATCGCTCCGGTGCACCGTAGCCATGAATATGCCCTGAAGAAGCTCAAGAATTTTGAAGGCTACGTAACCAGTGAACATACGCTCTCCAAAGAGCAATTCCGGGCTTACCTCAAGCAGGAAGGGATCATCTAAGACTCTTCCACCCAACTCCAATTCTGTTTTCCCCAAACAACCATGGATCGTTACCAATCTGCCCTCGATTATCTCTATTCGTTTGTCTCGTACGAACAAAAATCCCAATGGGACTACAATAATAAAAGTTTAAACCTGGAGCGCTTTCAACGGTTTTTAGCCAAGTTGGGGAATCCCCAGCACCAAGCGCGGACCCTTCATGTGGCGGGCAGCGATGGCAAGGGCTCGGTCTGTACGATGCTGGTCTCGGTGCTGCGGGAGATGGGGTACAAGGTCGGGCAGTATCTATCCCCGCACCTGTGGGATATCCGGGAACGGATTCAGGTGGATGGCGAATGGATCAGCCAGGAAGGGCTGGCGAACTGGACTTTCTTTTTAAAACGCCATATCGATGCGAGCACGCCATTGCCAGAAGGCTATGCGACTTTTTTTGAATTGATGACGGCGATGGCCTTTTTGCATTTCGCCCAAGAGGGCGTGGATTTCGCGGTGATCGAAACCGGGCTGGGGGGCCGTCTGGACGCGACCAATGTCCTCCACCCCGAAAGTACGATTCTTACCCACATTTCCAAAGAACATACGGTCCAGTTGGGGGATACGCTGCCTCAAATCGCGGATGAAAAACTGGGGATTGTTCGGCCTGGAGTTCCGGTCGTGATCGGGCCGCAAGATCCTGATTTGTTGCCCCATTTTAAAAGCCGGTTGGCGGCCCATGAGGCCCAGGTTATCTATGTGGATGAAGACTATCAGGTGAGCAGCCTGGGAGTGACCGAAGAAGGGCGGCGGGTGTGTGTCGAGGGGGGGAGGAAGGCGGCTCGTCTATTTGATCTTGCTTTGATTGGCCGCTACCAGATGCAGAATGTAATGACCGCGCTGGCCACTCTGGACGTGTTGGAAAATGCGGGGCGGATTGGGCCGGTGACGGATTTGGTTTTACAGCAAGCGATGAAGAAGGTTCGTTGGGCTGGGCGGTTTGAATTGTGGCGTTCCGCCGGACAGGCGGTGACCATTTTTGATGTGTCCCACACCGCCAAAGGGGCGGCGGCCTTGCGCATGGCGCTGGATGAACTCTATCCCGTGCCGGGCCGGGTGATTGTGTTTGGTGTGCTGAAAGGCAAAGCAGTCCGGGAGATGGTGCAAGCCTTGCGCCGCGAGGGCGACCGCTGGATTTTAACCCAGGCACCGACTCCGCGTGCCCAAGACGTGGTGGAAATAGAAAAGGCGGTGGGCGATCTTTTTGCTCCGGGGCAGATCGTGGCCCGTATTGCGGAGCCAAGCCAGGCCTACGCCATGGCACGGACCCTGGTGGAACCGAGCCAGGTTGTTGTGGTGACCGGATCCATTTATCTGGTGGGGGAAGTCCAGAAGGGATTGCGAAAGCCGGTTCTCATTTAATTGTGTTTTTTCGGTTGAGATATGCCATTCCCTGGGAAGGCAGTCTTCTCTTGGCATCCGTGGACGGTTGGGTGGTTTTTTGGGGTTGCGGTTGGGATTCGGGCCGTGCGTTGGCGGTTTTTTTG
>JAVFAP010000048.1:0-12432 GCA_034002445.1 bacterium
GTTTGTGTCAATGTATCCATATTGCTTTAACTCAATGACCGAGGTGGCGTATCTTGTAACTCCAAAACCATCTGAAGTAATTGAAATGCAAAGGATGAAAATAATAAAAGCGATAATTGTATTTTCTTTCATGATTGGTTTCTCCTATGTTTTTCATTGCTGAGTTATGGAATGAACAATTTTAACTGAGAGTGAATTCTTAGGCCGAAACAAAATTTTCCACTCCCGGCAATATATGAAAGCGCCGGGCACCCTTTCATCTTCAAGGCAACCCGGCTGTCTCGTGTTAATTTATTGAGATCCGCAGCTTTCCGTCCCTATCTCGCGGTAGGTTTGGCTTTGACTTGCTTGTGGTATGGTTGAATGGAAGGAAGGGAAGAAGTTAAATTGGCTTGATTCGTAATCTCATGATTGCATCCTCCAATGCGTGATTTGCTGTTTGGCTAGACTGCATCCCTGGACGACGTTGACGATTTCTTGCTTTCAAACAATAGAGCCATTGCTCATCACAGCACTCTATGGCAACCCGAGGAGGATGTCAATAGGTTTTTTTGGGGAATTGTTAAGAAAAGTTGCGAGGTTTTTCTTGAATACACTTGGAGTGGTAAAAATTTGGTGTTCAGAGGGGGTGTGTGCCGGTGGTTTTGTTAAAATTGTTTGATGTTTTTGTTCGAGAGAGGTGATTTGTAAAATTTTATGAGGAACCCCGAGCGGATAGACACCCGCCCAGGGTTGTACCAATGTTTTTTGGAGTTTATCGGTATATGGAGGGGATGTGGGGTTCCCACCTCACCCCTTCTCAATACTTCACCCGGGGCAGGCCCAGGTAGTGGAGCAACAGGTGGCCGATGACCACTTCCAGCCGGGGGTCTTCGGTCAGGGAGATCCGGATGGTATCGCCGATCCCCATTTGCAGCAGCGTGCCGACCCCAGTCCATGAATTCACCACCGCCGCCCGCCCCGCGCCCGCTTCGGTGACGCCGACATGCAGGGGGTAGTCGTTCTTCTGGGCGAAATTCCGGTAGGCGTCGATGGTCCAGCGAGCGTCGTTGGCTTTCATGGAAACCAGGATATTCCGCACATCCTGCTCCTCCAACAGACGCACCGACCTTTCGGCGCTGATCGCCAGCGCCTCCGCCGAGTGATCCCCGTATTGTTCCAACAGATCCTTCGCCAGCGAACCGGCGTTGACGCCCACCCGGATGGGAATCCCCTTGGCTACCGCTTCCTGTGCGATTTTCTTCAACAACGCCGGGTTGGAAATATTGCCGGGGTTGATGCGCAGTTTGTCGGTGCCCGCCTCCAACGCCGCCAGCGCCATATCCGAACGGAAATGGATGTCGGCAACCACGGGGATTGGCGAATTCTTCACGATCGCGGGGAATGTCGCTGCGGATTCATCGTTGGGCACGCTGACGCGGGTGATATCACAGTGGAAGGGCCGTAGCGCGTAGGCGTCCTCCCATGCGTTGATCTCTTTGAGGATGTTTTGTTCGCGCTCATCCAGTTTTTCTGGATCGACGACTGCGGTCGATTCGATCTCGCGCATCACGCGGTCATAATCTGAGGTGGGGACTTTCACCATGGTTTGTACCGGGATCGGCGCATCCCCCCCGATGGGAATGTTGCGAACAAAAACCTGCCTGGTTTTGCGGCGGGGCTGGGTTAGATTGGTTGGTGTAGTCATTGGATGATTTCTCTATTCCTAAGTAACGAAATTTGCTGGATCTATCGGTATAGTCCTAATTTACAGATATTCATTTCTATCGGATGTTTTTTTCGGCTCTATTGTAAGCAAGGCTTTTTAATAATACCCTATTTTGAATAAGTTCGTGTAAGGCAAAATACAGGGTGGGCTCAAAGCGAGCCCTGCAAGCGTAGTCCACCAAGTCACGCAGCCTCTTACCCCTCGGATTCCCTCCGCTCCTGTTCCGCCTGTTTCAACTGCTCTGCTTTTTTCGTCTCTTGGTTGGCGGAGGCTTCGTCTCCCAGGGCGCGGTAATACTCGGCCATCTGCTCATAATGCGCCGCCCTTGAGGGAAACAACCGCTGTGCCTCCCGCATCGCGGTGATCGCTTCTACTGGATATCCTAGCCGGAACAAGGCGTTTGCGTAGTCGGCGCGAAAGGACGCGCTCCGTGGCAGCCACTGGATAGCTTGCCTGTAGCAGTCCAGCGCCTTTTCCTGTGCCTCGGGCAGGGGGATCCGCTGCCAAACCCGGGCGAGTCCATTCCAGGCATCGGCGTCGGTTCGATCGAACCAGACCGCGCGCTGGTAACAGGTGCGGGCATCGTACCATTTCTCTTCCAAAAGCAGGGCATAGGCCAAACTGGCTTCGGTCTTATTGTAATATCGGCAGGCGACTAGGCTCAGCCAGCAGCCGATCAGAACCAGCCCAATACCCCAGCCCAGTTGTTTCAATGGCAGCCAGGATGGCATGGAGCGGAGATTCGGCCGCAGATTCCCCGCCAAACACAGCGGAACCAGGTACATCTCCAGCAGGTTGTTATGAAAATCGATGAGCGAGAATAAAAGCAAGCCCACCGCCGCGCCCCCCGCGGCGAGGGGTATGGGGCCCCGAGTTTGGCGCCAGCCGTTGCGGATATGGCGGGCTAGGGCGACAAGCAGCCATAGCAAAAGGGCGAGGCCCACCAGTCCCCCTTCCAGCATTGCTTCCAGAAACACATTGTGCACATACTTGGATTCCAGATCGCCGGGACGGATAAACTGGCTGTAGTAGCCCTCGAAGCCTTCCGGCCCGACTCCCAGCCAGAGGTGATCCCAAAAGATCAGCCAGCCGCCCCGAAAAAAATGCAGGCGCGCGACTAGCGTGGATGTGGTGAGCAGGCGGCCACCCAGAAAACTTGGTGGTACCAGCCACAAGAAGAGAGGAACCCCGATCAGCAACAAAAGCGCGCCCGCTCCGAAAAGCCGTTTCAACCACCGGGTTTTGCCTTGTAGCCATAGCGCGAAGGTGGTAGCCAAGCCTACCGAAAACAACAGCACCACCAGGCCGCTGCGGGAATAGGTTTGGTAAATGGCGTATAGAATGGGCAAGGCAACCAGACCCAACAGGGCACGTTGCCACTGTCTTTCGGTATGATGCATCAGCACCCAAAGCGGCCATAACGAAAGCACCAGCCAGCCCGCCAAGTGGTTGGGGTTTCCAAAATTTCCCATCGCCCGGTTGGCTTCCAAGGTGCGGATCATTTCCTCCCGCATCGTCTCGCTATAAATGGCGGTGGTGCGGATCGACTCGATCAATTCCCCATGGCCGATCCATTGACTATAGATAGCATGCAGCGCCGCCGCGAGTCCCCCGCCAGCCAGCGCGGTCAGCAGGACGCCCCGTTCCTTGATGGTGAGAGTCAGGGTTTGAAACAAAAAAAACAACAAGGTGATGCTGAGCAGCAAGGCCAGTTTGGCTTTGGCCTGGTAGAGATCAGGGGTATAAAAAAGACCAATTCCAACCCAAAGAAGGCCCGCCAGGATGGGCCATCCCAGCGGAGTGACGTGGATGGCTGCCAGCACAGGCTGCCAGCCCTGCCGTAACACAACCAATGTGAAGAGCAAGTAGAGGATGGACTGAAAGAAAAACGCAAATCCCGCGTTTGTTTGCTGGGGATAAAAGGGGGCTAAGAAAAACAGCACGGCCAGTAGGGCCGTGGCCAAAGTGGTATCGCGCTGGAACGAATGCGAAAAGGTTTCCATGATGGATTGTGATCAGATTCTTGGTATAAAAACTGTACCCCTGGCGTATTGTTGCTGGCTTCTTCTCTTCATCGTCAAAATTACATGGATGCCATCCGGTTTGATAACCACGATTCCAGCAAAGCCAGCAGCACACAGAAAAACAGAAGCAGCATGCGCAGATCCGTCCCGGCTTGCAATTGAGCGATCTCATCCCGAAGCGTATCCACGGTTGCGAAGCGGATATTGTACCGTTCTTGTAATTTATTTTTGTCCTGATCGGTTAACAGGAGTAGGTTAGATTCCAGCCGGGGCCTTGGCAGGGTTAGGGGGGTAACTTGCCGCAGGCGCGCCGCTTCTTTCCCGATTTCCCAGATCAAAACGGGCAACAGAGGCGAGAGGAGAATATCCGATTTTTCTTCCAGCCGGGCATTGAGCAGCCAGCCGGTGCCTTTTCCCAGCGAAATCTCGGTGAGGAGGTGGCAGGTGCTTTCACCGGTGTTATATGTGACCAGGGGCTGGGCTTGCTGACCGGTGATGACCCCATGATGGGTGGACGGCAGCCAGGGGATCCACATGCTCCGGTCCCATGCCGCCAGGGCCGAGCCCAGCAGACCGGTACCCCCTGCGGAGAGGGTATCGAGCGAGGCTTCGGTGACCGAACTGGGTGTCTCTTTCCAGCCGATCTGGGCCAGTAATTGCCCCCAGGGCGAACTGTCGGCGGGGCGGCCTCCCGTGATGATCACCGCGTTCCCACCGGTCTTGATGTAATCGATGGTTGCCACGGTATCCTGCCCACTCCACGCGGGAACGAAATCGGGGACCGTGAACAGCAAATCCAGACCGGCAGGGATTCCCTCGGCTGGCGAAACGGCTCGCAGATCCACTGGCGGGCTGTCCACGCTGCCTTGCAGCGGATTGATGGCGGTGCTCAGCACTCGGTACGCCTGGCTGGCGGTGTCCGCGCTGCCGGTGATGCCCACGGTGAAATGGGGCAAGACCGGAACCCGGTATACCGCTTCGTTGTCGATAGGGAGCGGATCACTGGGTTCCAGTTTAACCCGGAATTCCAGAAAATCCGTCGGGGTGTTGGTGGCGCTGGTGCTGTTTTGAACCAGTTTGGAATAGAGCGCAGTGAACGAAAACGGCAGCATCGCTGCTTGGCCGAGCAGATTAGGGTAGGTAATGGTCTTGGAATAGAGGTGCTCCCCGGTTTGCCCATGAAAGATGGAAATGAGCCCGGAGGCGTTTGGATCATCTTGAATCGATTGGACATGTCCGGCGAAGGTTTCCCAGCCCGAAATTCCCCAGGGCGGGGTTGAGAGCGATTCAACCTGAAACCAGGTGTTACGAACCGGTTCCGTTCCCACGGGGACGACGATCAGCCCTGGTAATTCGGCGGGATGGATCTGGCTTTCCAATAACGATTCCCAGGGCCAGCGCTGACCGTCGGTGATCACAATCGCGTTGGATCGGCCTTCGAAACTGCGGGTGAGCGCGGTGCATAAATCCAGCACGGGGGTGCCTTCTTCACGAGGCATCCCCAAAAAGATTTCTTCGATCTCCTGGGTTGAGAGGGAAGGCAGAGGCGAGGAGCCGCTGGGAATGACGGTGGTACGATCCCATTGGACGTAGGTTGTGGCAAATCCTCGGGTATGGGAGGTCGCTGCTTTCCAGGCTTCTCGGGCCTTGCTCCACCACGATTCCGGTCCTTCCCTATAGCCCAAACTATAGGAGGTATCGAGGACGATGGTGTTGGATTGAAACGCTTTGCCAATCGGTAAAACAGAAAACAACCCAGCGCCAGGCAGGGGTGCGCTAACCCACTTGGGGCCGGCCAGGGCAAACAGCAAGACCCCCAGCAAGAGGGTACGTAAGAGCAGAAGCAACAATTCCTGTAAATGCGGATTGATCAGTTCTTTCTCTTCCGACTCCCGCAAAAATTGGATCAACGGAAAGGGAAGATGACGGATTCGTTCCTCTTTCCTGCGGCGAAACAGCCAGGGCAATGCCAGGATGGGGAGTAACCAAAAAAGCAAGGGGTTGGAAAAGGTTAGCATGGTTTAAAGAGTTTTCTTGAGATTTCGTCCGCCAGTTGCTTGCAAAGGCTATCGCGGATGAGACCTTTTTCAAAGGGGAGTATACGGCCAAATAGCGTTCCCGGCAGGGCAGCTGCCTACGGAAAAAAAACAGGCTTTGGCACGCTAGAGTACGGAAAGAAAAAGCGAGATATACATGATGGGCGGGGAGGGGAAGGAAATGGGCCATGAAGGAATCGAACCTTCAACCTGCCGATTAAGAGTCGGATGCTCTACCAATTGAGCTAATGGCCCCGAAAAACTTTCCTTCTGGCTCAGCACTCTGAACCAAACAATGCAATACCTTACCTGCTCCACCGGGATCGTTCAAGTGAGAAAGAAAACCGAAAATCATTTTTCTCGGATTTTTTTCGTTCTGGGGTTCTCTCGCATGTGCCGGGTTCCCCTTTTGGGGAGAGAGCCCAGATTCCGACAAAAAAGAAGCATTTAACTGTTATTTTTGAAAGAATGCGATACACTATCCAAATAGAACATATGATGGGACCGATGACCGGATAAAAGGAATAACGAATGCTGACACGACTCATTGAGATGGTAAGTTTCATCTTGTCCAGATCTCTGGATTCGGACGAGGAGGATTGGGGGATTTTACGCGGCGAACTGACCGAACATCTGCAAGGCCGAGGGTTTAATGGGCAGGAGATCGATATCGCCTTCGAAGTCGCAAGCCGTATCCGCTCCCGCATGGACGAAAATGCCTCCATCGCGATCCCGTTTAAAACCAACCTGGTTTACCGCTATTTGGAAGAATTTAAACTCACCCGCGAAGCGAGAGGCTACTTGCACTCCCTGGTTTTGATGGGAAAAATCACCCCCATCCAGCGGGAAGAAATTGTCGAACGCGCCCTCTTTTTGGATATCGCTGAAGTCGATCTCCCGGATATGCAGTATCTCGTCAATCTGGTCCTGGGCGGGGACAGTTGGCCGGGCGAAGATTCTCCAGCCGTTAGTTACGTCATCCAATAAGGGGCTTTTCTTTAATTTGATCCCCTCTTGCTTCTCATCGTTCGCCTGCGGAATGGGCAACAACCAATGAGTTTGTGCAAGGCGGGCCATGCACTTTATTTGATTTTGGTACACGGTAATACATAATCTTGCATAAGTAAGAAGCAGGGATCCCCTGCTTCCCCCCTGCGCGGAACCATAACGGTTTTCTCCGGCAACTCATTGTGGGAAGAGGTTAATTGCATGGGAAAGAAACCAATCAGTCCTGAAGTCGAACTGGAACTGAAAAAATCCCGGGAAACGATCGACACCATCGACCACCAAATCCTGGAGCTCCTCAATCAGCGGGCCCGGGTGGTGGAAAATGTCGGCAACATCAAAAAACAGTTTGATGCCGAAGTCTATAGCCCTTCCCGAGAAAAAGCGGTCTTAAAACAACTTTGTGAACATAATCCGGGTCCGATGCCTACCGAATCGGTCGCGGCGGTTTTTCGTGAAGTGATCAGTGCCTGCCGGGCGTTTCAAGCCACCATCTCGGTTGTGTATCTCGGCCCGGAAGGTTCGTATCATCATTCCGCGGCGCAGGCCAACTTTGGCCGTTCGGCACAGTTTGTCCCAGCCAGCACCGTGAACGCGCTCTTCGACGAGGTGGAACACCACCGTGTCGACTACGGGATTGTGGCGATTGAAAACTCGATCGAGGGCAGTGTTGCCGCTCACTTGGACCGCTTGGTTCACTCGCAAACCCGGATTGTGGGGGAAATCTTTATCCCCATCTCGCATAATCTCATTAGCTTTTCCGAACTGCATGAGATCAAAAGAGTTTATTCTCACCCCCAGGGCCTGGCGCAGTGCCGCCAATGGCTGGAATCCAACCTTCCCAACGCCCAACTCCTGGAAGCCCCCAGTACCACCAAGGGCGTTCAGATGTGCCAGACCGAAAAAAACGCGGCCGCCGTGGCCAGTACCCTGGCGGCGGAAATCTACGATGTTCCCATCCAGGTGCGGGGGATTGAGGATTTTGCCGGCAACACCACCCGCTTCTTCGTGGTGGGCCGCACGGCTGTGCCTTCCAGCGGGGATGACAAGAGTTCGATCGTGGTCTTTATCCGTGACCAGGTCGGTGCCCTGTATGATATGATCGAACCCTTCAAGCGCAACAAAGTCAATCTGACCAACATCGTTTCCCGCCCAACCAAGCAAGAAGCGTGGCAGTACATGTTTTTCCTGGAATGCCAAGGACATTCCTCGGAGGAGCGGGTGCAGCAAGCCATCCGGGAAATCGAGCAAATTAGTTTGTATGTCCGCATCCTGGGCTCGTATCCCAGCGCGCGCGGGAACGAGAACGAAATGCGGCGCAAAGTCTGACCGGATGAGGGCAACGTGACATATCCCCAAAATTTTCAAACTGTTGGTATCTATGGCATCGGGCTGTTGGGAGGCTCGGTCGGTTTGGCTCTCAAAGCCCGTTATCCCTCTGTCCACGTCGTTGGGATGGGGCGCTCGCCGGAGCGGCTAGAAAAAGCCAGACAATTTGGCGCCTTGGATTCGTTCACGACTGAACCCCAATCCCTCCCCGCGATGCTGGATCTCCTCATCGTCTGCACCCCGGTTTGTGTGTTGCCTTCTCATGTCACGCACGCCCTGCCTGCGGTTAAGCCAGATGGGGTGATCACCGATGTGGGCAGCACCAAGGCTATTGTGGTGGAACAATGCGAAGCCATCTGTGGCAATGCGTACCGCTTTGTTGGTTCTCACCCCATGGCGGGTTCTCACAAAACCGGGATCGAAGCGGCGGCAGCGGATTTATACCAGGATAAAATTTGCGTGGTTACCGAGACGATCCTGTCCGAACCAGAGGCGGTCGACCAGGTGGAGGTGTTCTGGCAGGCATTGGGAATGCAAGTGGTTCGGCTAAACCCCGTTCAGCATGACCGCCTGGTTGCCCGGTCCAGCCATCTACCGCACATGGTGGCGGCTGCCCTTTGCCATGCCGTGAAGGATATGGGACCGGCTATCTTCCCTGTCCTGGGAGATGGATTTCGCGATACCACTCGCATTGCTGCTGGAGATTCGGGGATGTGGACCGATATCTGCACCGACAACCGAGACGAAATCCTGGCTTCCTTGGATGAGTTATCGCGGATTGTTGAAGAGTTGAAAAAGAAAGTCCAAAACGGAGATCGGGATGGGATCCACGAATTTTTGCGTCAGGCCCAGGAATGGAAAACTCAGCAGACGAAATGAGATGCCCTGTGGGTTTCAGTCCGCTTCCCGCGCCTGGGAGTGTGGCGGAGTGGATACGGTTTGCATCGCCTGCTCCAGGCTGGGGTAAAGAGGGAAGAGATCCTCGAGATGGGTAATTTGCAGCAGATGGAAAATCTTCTCGTCCATGTGGCCAGCCAGGGCAAAATGACGATGCGTTTGTTCGGCGAGCTGCATCCCTTCCACCAAGGTGGCCAAGGCGGAACTATCCATCTGGCTTACCCCGGTAATTTCCAGCAAGACCGCCTGCACCCCCTTTTCAAAAGCAGACAAAACGGCTCGGCGTAGGCGGGGCGAGGTGGTGATATTCACCGTTCCCTTTAAAATCAAGGTAAAAATCCCGCCTCGTTCCTCTGTAACAATATCCAATACACCATCATCCATGGGCTTTGTCTTCCCTTTCCCCCTATAGAGAGCGGGCTTTACTCTCCCTATTGATCATCCATTACCCTCCGCCAATAGTCTCCCAGCGTCAGGGTATGGTTCGATTGTAACAACTTGGCCAGTTTGGATTCCATCGATCGAATCCCCGCATAGTGCATGAAACGCTGCTTGAATGGAAGGGGGATTGGGGGATGATCGGGGACCAGTTCCCAGGGATGCAGGTAGATCACGGGCGGATACCCCTCGGCCTGATACCGCCGTCGCGCCCACGTTGTGAACCATGCCGGATACAGGCGCAGTGTCCCTCCCCCACCCACAGGCTGGCGCCATCCCGCGATCTCGATCGTCGCGGGAGGTATTTCAAAGAGGTCTCCAATCCAATAGGGATGCCGTGGCGCGGTCCGATCCCCATAGAGATAGGTTTGAACGGGAATGATGGAGGAATCATAGCGGAACCCCCGTTTTTTTAGAATGGAAAATTGCCATTCTTTTTTGCGGTCCAGCGAAAAGGCCGGGGCACGGAACCCAATGATGGGTTGCTCTCCAGCGAGGGGTTGCAGAATGGCGAGGCTTTTCTCCAGCGTGGCTTCGAACTCGCGGGGTTCCATCTGATGAATATAGTTGTGGGTATAGGAGTGGGAGCCGATTTCATGCCCTCGTTCCACTGTCCAGCGCACCAGTTCGGGATAGCGATCTGCCAGCCAGGCCACAAAGAAAAAGGTCGCTTTTGCCCCAAAGCGATCGAAGAGAGCCAAGGTCTTTTCCATCCCGCGATGGATGGCGGATTCGAATTTTGGCCAATCTGCGAAGGCGATTGTCTCCGGGCTCATGAAATAATCCTCCACATCCACTGAGAGCATCACACCGTTTTGAGGAATGGATGGGGTGCGGAGTTTTATTTCGGTGGTATCATCATTCATAGTGTTTTCTTCATCTTTCTGGAGTTGGATAAACAACGTGTCTGCCAATCAAGATCAAGTTCCTCAGAAAAGTTATGACTTGCGCCTGCTGAAACGCTTGCTGCGGTATGTCCTGCCCTACCGGGGGTACATCCTCAAAGCGTTTGTATGCTTGATTGTCTTTACCTTTATCGATCTTTTTGCCTCTGTCTATCTCTACAAGGTGGTGATCGACGAGTTCATCGTCAATAAGAAGGCGGAGGGATTGACGGTATTATCCATTATTTATCTCATCTTACTTGTGGCGGGGTTTTTCTTCCAGTATATCGAATTTTATCTTGTCAATGTGATGAGCCAGAAGGCAATGTTCGATCTGCGCCTGGACCTGTTTCGTCACCTGGAGCGGATGTCGCTCTCTTTCTTTAATAAACGTCCCGTCGGAAGTTTGCTTACTCGCCTCAGCAGCGATATCGAGGCGCTCGATTCTATGTTTTCCAACTGTATTGTGTTTACCTTTAACGATATTCTGATTATCCTGGGGTTGTTGGGGATCATGCTGTGGATGAGTCCGTTTCTGACCCTGATAGCCCTGGTGGTTTTACCCGTTATCGGCCTGACAAGTTTTATTTTTCAGCGCAATGTCCGGGCTTCGTATCGCGATGTACGGAAATATATATCGCAGATGAACAGCTTTCTGCAAGAAAATATCTCGGGGATGGAGACGGTGCAGGTTTTCAACCGGGAAGAACAAAACTACCAGCAATTCACCAAACTTTCGAAGGCTCATACTCAAGCCAACTTGCGCAGCGTGATTAATTTCGCTTTTTTTGTCCCCACGGTGGAATTCATGGGCTCCCTGGCGGCCGCGCTGCTATTGTGGTTTGGCGGCCTTCGCATCCTCGCCGCGCCGGAGGTTGGCGCTTCCGCCATGACCTTCGGCACCTTGGTGGCGTTTATTCAGGCCACTCAAAAATTCTTCTCGCCCATCCGCGATTTGGCCGATAAGTTCAACATCCTGCAAACCGCCATGGCGGCGAGTGAGCGGGTGTTTGGGGTCTTGGATACCGATGAATCCATTCCCGAAGCGGAGACCCAGCCCGTCCAGCCGCTGCAAGGCCGGATTGAATTCCACAACGTCTGGTTTGCCTACAAAGAAGAAGAGTGGATCCTGCGGGATGTCTCGTTTTCGATCGAACCGGGGCAGCGAATCGCCTTTGTCGGCGCGACCGGTGCGGGAAAGAGCACCATTATCAACCTGCTCTTTCGCTTCTATGATGTGCAGAGGGGTGCAATTTTCATCGACGGTGTGAACATCAAGCAGTATCCCCTCAAGGAGTTGCGGAGCCGCATGGGGCTGGTTTTACAGGATGTCTATCTGTTTTCCGGGGATATCGCGGGCAATATTGGGCTGGGGCGTCCGGATATTTCCGAAACCGCGATCCAGCAAGCGGCGCAGGCGGTGCAGATCGATCATTTCATTGAAAGTTTGCCCAACGGCTACCACACCGAAGTAAAAGAGCGCGGCGCCACGTTTTCGGTGGGGCAGCGCCAGTTACTCTCCTTTGCCCGCGCCCTGGTGATCGATCCCAAAATTCTACTGTTGGATGAAGCCACCTCCAGTGTGGATACCGAGACTGAACACCTGGTCCAGGAAGCCATGGACCGGCTGATGGTGGGCCGCACCTGTCTGATCATCGCCCACCGCCTCTCCACCATCCGGAAGGTGGATGAAATTCTGGTCCTGCACAAGGGCTGCATTGCCGAGCGGGGTTCGCATGAGGAACTGATCAAACAGCGGGGATTGTACCACAAACTGTATCAATTGCAGTATAAAGACCAATATGTGGAAGAGGCGGTACGGTAAATGGATCAATTAGCAGGCTCCGTCGTGTTGATTACGGGTGGCAGCAAGGGGATCGGGCGGGCCGCTGCGTTTCGCCTGGCTTCGCTGGGCTGTAAGGTCGCCATTTGCGCTCGGGATTCTGGTGCGTTGCAAAGCACCGAAGCCGAGTTGAAAATCAAGAGCCGCAACATCCTGGCTCGCTCTGCCGATGTGACCAACGCGGCGGATGTGCAACTCTGGGTCGATACGGTCCTGGATAAATGGGGGCGGATCGATATTGTCATCAACAATGCCGGTGTGATGCGTT